>CAYSWL010000040.1:0-19061 GCA_964434745.1 uncultured Candidatus Bathyarchaeia archaeon
ACCACCCTATCCTACACTCTTTCCCTACACGACGCTCTTCCGATCTAAATCTATCGCATTCTTCTATGAAGTCTTTTTTTGGTTCTTTTGATAAGTCAAGTGTCTTAATTACCAATGTTACACTATTTTTCAAAGCATGAATAGATTTTATGTCCTCAGATAACCAATGTTTTGGATAAACAAGAACCCCGCAAGGTAATTTACGATCAGGGACAAGGCAATAGCTCCAAACCTGTCGGGAATCTGAAATAATTATTTTAGCCTGCTTTTTACTATCGGTTTGCAGTCGTTTGTATTTTGCATCGATTACTAATAGGTCGATATTGCCTTTTCGAATTACTATGTCAGGCTTCTGAGTCATCTTACCTGCTATATCTAAAGAGTAACTTGACATTCCATGGCCCATGCCTCTAACTACAAAATCTTTCAATTTTTTCTTTAGTAGTCCTAATAAAAAGTTCTCAAACAACCGATTCATATCTACTAAAAAAGAAAAGCAACGAATATCTCCGCTCTTTTGTAGATTCAAAGTCGAATTCTGGATAATTATTCTACACCAATTAATTATCGGTCTATATCGTTCGGTTAATCTAGTATAATTTAGCTTTGGAAAATTCTTTGCAGAAATATGAACAAAAGTTACTTGATCAAAGAAGCAAAGGTTTTGTCTTATTCTCTTTTGAAGGAACCTATTCTCAAGCCTAACTTTTGAAAGGTAATGTAAAGTGTATTTTATTATTCTATTTTCAATTATATCAGAAGTAAATTCTGAGTAGCGGCAGAAGATCTTGTTATGTATAATTGGGTTATGTTTTAGATCTTCTTTGATCAATACTCTGCCTCTTATTAAATTTATGTTCTCTTCTTCATCAACATAGCCTTTTGAAAAGCCTTGTTTTGTTAGCTGCTCTATACGATAGAGGAAGTGATCAAGGATTAACTCAAAGATCTCTTGTTCTTTAGCATATTCGTATTCGTCTTTTTTGAAATCTAAGTTAAAGTTATAGGTTGAAAAGAGCATTCTAAAAAAGTTCAAATTAGGAATCTTTGGCTTAATCACTAAGACATGATTAGGTAAAACGATGTTTCCAACATATTGCTTTGCAGTTACCCAATATGTGCCCTGGTCAATTTTGGTAATCTCTAAATTTTTTGTATATTTTTCTACTAGTATTCTATACTCGTCATCAGTTAGCTTTACCTTTGCAGATTCATATTCCTCAAAAAGTACTTGTTCAAGCATTTTGCTTTTTCCTACACGGCATCAGAGGAGCTGCTTTGTGAAGTGTTTGTTAAAGGAACCGTTGTAGTGTTTGCTAAAGGCTTGCTTGTTTGCGTAGATGTTGGTAAAACGGCTGTTTGTAATTGATTTGGATGGAACGTATCGTCAAATATTTTTTGAATTTTTGCTATTGCATCAGTATCTTCAAAGTAGTATTCTTCTAGCAGGGGCTTTATGTCATACTTCCAGATTTGATCAATTTTCTTTTCGTCTAAGCCTTTTTGCATAAAATAGCTATGACCAATTTGAAAGTGCTTGCCCAGCTTAGGATCAGAACTAATTTCTGCATTGATCTTTCTTAAGCATTCAACTATCTTGGCTTTATCAATATTTATTACACTAGCACTTAGCCAATCTTCAAGTATTTTTTCCTTAGGCATAAATTCAATAAAACAAAATCTTCGCCTCAAAGCGTAATCAACTAAGGCTATAGATCGATCTGCACTATTCATTGTTCCTATAATAAATACATTATTTGGCAAGTAGAAATCTTCCTGAGAATATGGTAAAGTAACTTTATGTTGCTCTCCTCGATATTCTAGGCAGTGAATAAGCTCTCCAAATATCTTTGCAATATTTCCTCTGTTTATCTCATCGACTAAAAGGACAAATCTTTTGTTAGGTTCTTTCTTTGCTTCTTCTACAATCTGTTTAAGTATGCCTGGGGCTGATTCATATTTTATTTGAGCGCCCTCATTGACTGGTATTGGTTTTATTCCTTCTACAAAATCTTCATAGCCATAAGAAGGATGAAATGTTACAAGCTTTGTTTTTCCATTTGTAGCTATAACATATTTAGCTATTTTTTCTGCCACAAAAGTTTTCCCTGTTCCTGGGGGCCATAAAATATTATTTGCATGCGATCTCTAAGCAAATCTTCCCATTCTTGGAGAATTTCTTTAGGGATAAAAGTATCCAACGAAAGCTGCTCTATGGCCGAAATATTTGTTAATGAAACATCTATAAAACTTGTTTCACCTGTTAGTAAACGGTAATCCTCATAAGAAATCTTCATAATGCCTGCTTGGCTAAGAGATTTAGACAATTTATCGCTAATATCTATATATTGAACTGGCCTGATTTCTTTATAATCTAAAATTTTTGCATCAAAATATTTAGTCCCATTTTTTGTGTATGTACTTATAGAACCTATTTTGCCTTTACCATAGAATGTATTATTCTTAATGTAAACAAATTTAGCGTTGTTTGCAGCTTTGATTAATTGCTTATACCCAGGAATTCCTTCCTTAAAGTTGTATTTTACTTTTGGTTGATCATCATATTCTCCTCCTCCAGTTCGTAGTATGAAGTAAGCTGTTTCATCATTTACTGTTGCAGTATTATTAGAGTCAGCTGTATTATCTAGTTGTTGTTTTACAAAGCGGTCTAATCGTACTAAAATTATGTCAAGCTCTTGAGGTTTAATTGAATATTTTTGTTTTAGTTCATTGCATAAAGTGTTAAAAACCAAATAGTTCTTGCTAAACGGTTCGCCATAAATTATGTCTTTGGCTTTTTCAGGATATGCGACTTTTAATCCTCTTACTGTGCTTGGAATATAGACATTGTATTTGTCCGAATTTTTCATGTACAGAAATAAAGAGGGGGCACCATATTTTATGCCGCGTATTTTTATGCCATCAATTTTAGGTAAATCTTCTTTTTCAAAAGCAGTTATTATGAGTGTTTTTACCTGTTCGATATCGGTAGTTTTTATGATATTTCTCTGTGGCGTTGAGAAAAGTGGGTAGAACCTATCCGTGTTTATTTTTCCATTACGGATATCAGAATTCATTATAGACATAATTAAGTCAAACGAGCTATGAGTTAGCGAGTCAATATTTGTCAAGATTGCCTTTCTTGCCTTGTTTTCGAATTCTATTCTTTTATCAATTCGTTCCTTTTCAATCTCGCTTTTTAATCTAATAATCTCGTTTGATATATCCAATCGAATTACCTCAACATGCGAACATGTCACATGTTTTTGACATACGATATATTTAACACTATGTAGTAAACATGCGTTCTATATCCAAAATTATAACATAGGTTCCCAAATTGTTTGTCTATACGTATACTATGCAGTATGTTTCAATCCTACTTCAAGTTGGGTTTTGTATGGGTAATATGTACTTTAGAATTCTGTAAAATCAACTATTCTTCTAACTTTCTAAAATTATCCAATTAAGCAATTGGTATCCTTAGTGTCATGCACTACCATTCATCTTTTGAGATTCTCTGATCGTGAAGTATTGCCCAAACGTAAGATGGTCCTCTTACGCGATTTGTAATTTCACCTGGGCTATTAATTGGAACTAAATCATATGCTTTGGCAAATTCTGTTTTTCCAATATTTTGCCTAGCTCTGCTGGGTCTAAGTGAATGGTCGTTTATGCTATATGTAAATGGTAAGTTATTAGTGGTTCTAAATTCTTCACCTTCACAGGCAAGGATCCTTTTCCAAACCTCGCCAAAAGTAGGTTTTTGCATCGTTTCACCTTTAGTTGATGTTCTTGTTTGTGTGTTATACCATTTTAACTGTTTGCCAATTCCAAGCTTAGCTAGCGGCACTTTACACTCTATGCCTAATGCTTGCAGTTGCGGTATTAGGTATTTTCTGTACTTGCTTCCAGCATGAAAACATATTATGCTGATTTCTTTTAGGCTAAGATGTTTTTGCATCTGTTTAAAAACCATTTCTGACCATTCTTTGACCTCTGGGGCTTTCATGCTCTTTAACGTTAAATCGTAAGGCTCTATCCTATCTTCTGGAAATAGTAAACCATATTTTGCGCTAAGAATTACAACTTGATTATAGTTTTCTTTTGCGTATGCGTAGGCTTTGCTAAAAAGTTCTGAAGCAGAATACATCTCGTAAGCTTTGCATGGGTGTGTTTGTTTCTTTTTTGTGCAAGAAACCACGCCTATGGTTTGCATTATTCCTTTCTCCAGGCAATCGTGTTTTGCTTAAATATTGCTCCTTTTGATTTGTTGCACATACTTTCAACTGGGCATTTACTACATTTTCTTGCGCTACAAAGTTGTGAGCCTAAAGTCCATATTGGCTGGTCAAGCTTCCAAGGCGCAGTACCTAAAGTCTTAGCGGCTTCTCGCCATGCCTCTTCAATTAGCCCTCTAAGTGGCTCTTCTTGGGCACAACCAACAAACTGGTTACTTATCAGCTGTAGAACACCCGAGTAGATTGTAAAGCGGGCAACTTGCTGATCAACCGGTATGTCAAGTTCGTTTAGGTTTTTGACCTTAAACAGTCCCCTATCGCCCATCACCCGAATATAGAAGTTAGATAGCTTATTGCCCCTCAAATAGGGAAAGAGCTTTAGCTGCTTTTTAATCTCAGCTATCTCTAGTGGCTGGGGCGTTATGTTTCTTGGGTCGCCATCGTATTTGTCTAAAAGTACTTGAGAGATTTTAATCCCCGACTTAGCTGCATTGCTATAGTATCTTGCGCCTAATTTTTTTACAAACTCTTCAACTGGGCCAGGTGAAAATTTAAGGATCTTTTCAGGTGTAAATCTTTCTGGGTATTTTTCGTATGCTGCTCTTGAGTTTTTCCAAAGCTTTGAAGCATCAGTCATGTAATCGATGCTTATTACATATGTCAGGTACTGGGCGTGTTCTTTTGTGCCCAGCTTCAGATTCTTTGGAGGAATGTATTCTGGCATGACGTAGCCTGTGAAAAAGCCTTTATGGTTATAAAATTGATCGAAAAGTGTAGCTGCGATTTTTTGCGCTCTTGTGCTGTCGATTTCAAACTCTGTGTTAACTGTCCGTTTCATTACAGTTTGCCCCAAATTCCCAAACATCATTAGACTGAATTAGTAAATAAAACTTGGTGATGTTATCTGGCAGCATGTGCTTTGTAGAGCTTGTCTGTAGTAGCCTTGTGGTTTTCGAAAATTTTGGAAAATCGGCTAACTTCCTAAATCCCTAAGGTATTCAATTTAAGAAATTAGTGTCCTTACAGAACTCAAAACTTCTTAACAGTAATAAAAGTGAGGGGTACTTAGTCAAATTCATTTCTAAGTGCATTTCGAGTAACCCAATCATCGATTGCTTTGCAGTACATTCCGATTCTTTGACCTTCACTGCCTAAGTGGTTAAAGTAAAAGCCCCAATCCTTAGCATAGCATCTTGAGCATTCTTTTACTTTTCCAGTTTCATCTCTTCTAAGAAACAAAAGAACTTCTGATTCAACATCACTTCTTTTTGCCATGCATGCTCTAACAACAAAAGCAGTGCCAAAGCCCTCAGTTATAAGCTCAACGTCTTTGCCGATCCGAAACAGGCTAGTCCATACGCCTTCAAAAGAGTTGTTGAGGTTGACTTTTCTTTTGCTTCTAACTATTTGATTCATCACAGGACACCTGCCCGGGATAGACAACGGCTAGTAATAAATGGGGCTATGTCCTAAAGCGCCAGAGACAATAAAGCTTCGGAAATCGAACAGACAAAGCAATCGGAAAGAATCCAAAGGCTTCTTGGATTTTTCGATTTCTTGTATAGTTGAGGTTTGTGAGTTGAGGTTTATTGTTTGAGTTGTGTTTATGATAGTTGAGGTGAGGGATTCGTTATAATTAATATTTTAATTTATTAGTTTTTAATGTTCTGTTTTGGCTAAATAAAGAGGGGTAATAGTTGAAACGCATTTTCTTGCAGTTATTTGTTGAATTTTTGTTTTGATTTTGGTTCATTTGTCTTTATGAATATCTCTAGTGCTTCTTTTGTGGGGTCTGTTGCAAGGTACTTTGAAAGGTGTTTTGGCCATTTTTTAGGTTTGACTATAGTTGGTGGTTCTTTATCGCTTGAATAACGATCGTAGTTCCAAATGTAGCCTCGTCCGATCTTTTTTGCTGCTCTAACGAAAGCAACTCTTCCGGGGCATCTGATGCCTGAATCGCCATGATCCGTATAAATTGGGTATGCTTCGCATGGGCCTGGTCTTATGTCATATATTTTGCATGTGTTTTGTGTTTGGTTTTGTTCAAGGAACATGCATGGCTTTGATGGCTTGGTTTGTCTCCACCTTATGTTGTCTTCAGATAGTTTGATTGGTTCGCCTAAGTATTTTTCAATTACGTCTTTGGCAGAAAGGTTGAGATATTTTGCAATATCAAGTGGGTTAAAGTAACCTGTTTCTACTGAAACTATGGTACAGCATTTGCCGCATCGTTGGCATATGAACGGTAAGAATAAGGTTTCTTGAGTGCTTTTTATATACTGTAGCCAGCCTCGGTATTTGTAATTAGGTTGGGTTATCATTTAATTCACCTCCATTTTTTAGGCTGTTTGTTTTCTGCAGAAAACCATGAAGCGCTGTTTTTAGAGCGGTGAGATGTGAGGTGGGGTTAGAAATTACAATTTTACAAAATATCCCAAGAGGGTAAATTACAAGAATAATCCTATTTTGTTGAAGTAAAATTGTAACCCCCACTCAATTAGCCCCCTTCTGGAGTAATCGGTAATATCCGTGCATTCCTGTGACCCTCTCAACAGTGCCCTCTTTAATGAGCTCATTGACAGAGTTGACAACTGTTTGATAATGCACACCTGGTGTTTTGCTGTTGACAAAGCTGCTAAGTGCGGCTAGTTGTTCACCGGGCTTGCCTTGCTGTTTTGAGGCTAAGAGAAAATCGCAGATCAACGTTTTTGCTTCATCACGCTTTCTGGGCTTGCCAACTTTAATGTACTCGTCTGCAATCAGAGGGCTAACGCGAGGGTCGGTAAATTCGTAGATTTTGCTTAAAACAAAGTCGATGTCTTGGCTTGTGTAGTCGTTTTGGGTGTACTCTTCTTTGAGGTTGTCTTGTGCAAAGTGTCTTAGAACCATGTGTGCAGCTGCGGTTCTTAGTAGGTCACCTTTGATTCTAAGGTCGGGGATTTCGATTTCTTCAAAGATTCTCTCATACACCGGTTCTAGTAGTGCTTCAGGTGGGGTTTCGATTGATTTAATTTTGACTTTGCATAGCTGCTCGTTTTGTACCTTTAGTCTCTGGTGGGCCTCTATGTCAAGTTTAAAGTCAGTTTTCAGATACTTTCTTGCCATCTCAGAGGTTATCTTTACTTGGCAGACCTTGAAGCGTTCAAAATGTCCTGAGTTGATAAGTAGCGAAAGCGTTTTGTTGTCTAATGGGTGGGATGCTGAGAACATTATAATATCAGGTGTGTAGGTTATGGTGGCCTTATCTGGTTCGTAGTCGACGCCTAATTTTTGAAGCTGGGGCCGTTGGTAGATGTCTATTTTTACTTGTCCAAGCTTTACCAGACTGTTTGATATTTTATCGCCCTCAAGTATATCGTTTAGTATGCTTAGTTTGCCCTCGATTGGTCCTCCGTGTTTTAGAAATGACATGTGCTCGGTTATGGTTGCAAAATCTGAGCCTGCGATTATGGGTGGGACAATTTTTGCCTCATCAAAGGGGTTTTTTGGCAGGTTCACTGAGCCCAATAATATCTCTGTAGTTGCTGATGATAGTGGGATTATTTTGTATTGGCTAGGTATGGTTTCTGCAAACTTGACAAGTAGCGTGGTTTTGAAGAAGCCTTTTAGCCAGTACAGCAGTAAGTGGAGTCTTGTTCGTAGGGTGGGTATGTTCGTGAACTTTTTTGGGAACAGTCTGGTTGTGTAGGCTAACTCAAACCAGCTAAAGGTTATTTGTCCTAGTTCGCCTGCGATGCTATAGCCAACTTTTGAAGCTAACTCTAATAGGTTTTCTTTAGGTGAAGTTGGTTCTGGTTTTTGTGGTTCTGGAGCGTTGTTTTTGGGATTGTTCGTTAGCCATGAGTTTTCGTCGCTTATGGTTTAACCTCCTGTCTTCTCAGCTAGTAATTAAGGGTGGGTTGGGTTGGTTTTGTTAGGTTCTGTTTACGTTTAGGCCCATTCGGTAGGCTTCTGTGGTTAGCAAAATTACGTCTTTGAGTTCTACTCTTCCAAACAGGTTTAGGGGGATTTCAAAGCTTGGGCCTTTTCCGTTCTTGCTTACGATTGTGTATTTGACTTTTCTTGTTAATGGCCAGTTTGAAAATTCGAGCAAATAATACTTTGATAGCTCATTAACAAGCTGTGTTAGGCTCTTTGTTTGTTGTGGATACATTTTTTTCACCTTTGTTTTCTACAGGTTGTTGGATGTTGAAATCTAAGAATTTTTAAGCACGAAAATTCGATTATTTGTGTCTAAAGGTTGTTGGCTTTGGGTAAGGCTTCAAAAGTTGATGATGTTGGCGTCTGCTATAGGCGGTTGATGAGAAGTAAATCTGGACAAAAACTGCTTGAAGTTTTAAGGATCATCGCTAAAGATGTAGTTACAGTTAATGATATAAAAAGCAGGACTGGGTACTCATTTAGTGAGGTACGAAAGCTTCTTGAAAAAGGAAAAAGCCTAAACTACATCGAAAGTGTTGAGCGTGTTGGCGGATTTAAAAAATGTCCCGGTAAGCATTTGCATAATAGGTTAGGCCCTTCAAAAGGAAATGGATCTCTAAGTAAGGGTGGGCGGCCTGAACATTATTTTTACATAACTAGCCAAGGTAGAAGCTTGATGCGCTTTGACCCTGAACTTAAAGATAAGTGGGCACAAATAAAAGAGCAGTATCTTCAGATTGACGACCCCTCCATGTTAGATGTCATTTTTGAAAGCAAAGATGAGTTAAGATATCGAATAGGAGCAAGTGCTACTCTTCGAGAGTTTGAGGGGTTTGATGTTGAAGATGCACTTTTTGGCGGGGGGTCTTTCTATCTAAGTGCTCTAAAAAGGTTCTTGTATGTTCCTGAGCGGCTAGATAAGAGAGCTATTGTTTGTTATGATGAGCTTGTTAAGGTTATAGGTGAGACTTCAAACCCTGAACTGCTTATCCAATACTGCCAAGCTATTGAGGTAAGCCTTCAAAGATTATCAAAGGCTACAGAAAAGCATAAGCTTTTGCTAGAAAAGATGAGGCAGATGCCTGAGCTAAAAGAATACTTCAAGAAAGATAAGCATAGAGGATAGAGCATAGAGCATGCAGTATGTAAATCAAAAGCTCTACTCTATACTCTATGCTCTAAGGTAAACATTCAAGGTAAGAAACACTTTCTATCATCATCAGTTAGACTTTGTATATGTTCTATATATGTCAAAAATTTGCTGTATATACAAATTTTAAAATTAGGTGAAAACTAGGTTTCAACCAAGTTCTAACATGACTTATCTGCTCATCTTAAGTAACGGACTGTTAATGCCTTGTTTTTGTTATGGTGGGTGTTTTCTGTCTTATTATGTCTTTGCACTTTAGAAATGTGCCTATTTATATGTTAAAGTAGAGACGCCCCTTGCGGGAACCGATATGACAACAAAAATGACAGAAGCTGAATTGCAAAAGAAAATTCGGATTCAGAATATCGAGAGGTGCATAAATTGTGCATTATTTAACTTATGTGTTGAAGTGTCTAAGGAAGATATTGTGGATTGTGAAAAGTTTGAGGAAACAACCGTACCTTATGCTGTACGGTGCTTAGAATAATTTTCTTCATTTTTGTACGCTTACCTGAATACTATTAACCAACGTTTCAGGCTTTTCAGTCTTATCGTTTACTGCTCTGTCAATAAATTCCAGCTTTAGTATTTTAATTAAGTGAAGAGTGTTCTTGTAGAGCTTTTTTTTGTTCTCTTTTACTTTTTTAAGGTTGGAGTTTCTACCTTTTGCGTGCGCTAACTTTGCCCTTACTTCAGAGAATTTTGAGCCTTCGTTCGGTTTAGGCAGAACATAGATTTCTTTGAATGCTTCCCCTTGGTTATCAAAAACTATTTTGTATGCTTCAATAAAACTTGTTTCGAAATCCCCCTCAATAAAACTGTTTAAGGCATGGTCTGCATAGTAGAGAAGCATTTCTACATCCTCTGCTTTGGAAGTAAACTTGTTTAGAAGTTTCTTTCTGCTATCCTCAAGGTAATCATCAATATTTCGTATTTTTAGTTCGCGATTTAAAATGGCTGTTCTATAGGCAGTATTTAAGAGTGGTATAGAAACTAGCGAGAAAAGAACAATGGCTGCACCAAAGAAGGTGTCAATTGCAGATTGCGATAAACTTCCACTACTGAGTACAAACATTAAAGCAAATAATACGATCGAAAAAGTAGATGAACTATAAAACATAACTTGGCGTTCTCTAGTCTTTAGATGCACAGCAACAACCATCGCTAAATATGGAATAATGAGTAAATAGAAAACGCCTAATCCACGAATAGCTGTCCAAAAGAATAGAGGAACTGCTACTGAAAGGGTACAAGATAAAAAATACAGTGGATAAGTAAAGCTATATTGATAGCCAACCAAAAGCTGCCCTGCAATAATTACAAACACCAGCATTATTAACAAAATTGAGAACGGTGAAACGGTACTTTGTATTACCGAAAAAAGGTATATTATAACAAAAATCAAAGTACCTAATGAGGCTAAAAACATAATTTTTGAACGCTTTCTAGCCAAATTTTCTAATAACATTTTTCCCTTTTGAAGAACTTGTTGCCTCATTAGTGCCCCTTACGCTGAATATTATAAATTGATATTTAAGCTGGTTTAAGTTGACCTTTTTTAATTATGATATTTCCTTTCTCGTCTTCAACGTAGATTACTATATCGCCGATTTTTACGTTTAGCTTTTTTTGCACTTGTCTTACGACGGTTATTCTGTTGTTTGGTTGTACTTTGGTGCTGCCAAGGACCTTTTCCAATGCTTTAACCCATAAGTTAGCTTACGTGTCTGGTAGATAACACTAAGTGGTAAAATGGTATTATGGCACAAGCTTAAATATTGAAACATTTGAATAAAGCCTAAGCAGAAGGAAAATTACTGGGAGAATAAGAATGAAAAAGGCTATCTTAATAGTATTAATTATGGGATTATTTGTAAGTCTATTTACACCATTATCTCAAGCAAATAACCTCGACAATACTATAGTTTTCCAATCTATTAGTTCGTTAGAAAGTAAAAGCCGTAATCCTGAGGCAAATTATTTGACGGTCTACTCAATTTCTGGGATAAGAAACATGCTATATTTTGCGTTTAATTTTTCTGAATTCCCAGCTAATGCGGATCCAACATTTGCTGTGTTTAAAGTTGAAACAAAAGTAATCTTTGATGCTTGCTATATAGATGCATTCTATTCTCCATCTGCAGAATGGGTGGCAACAAACCTGACCGAGGGCAGTGAACCAAGCATAACACCGTTTGGAGGCTCAAACTATGTTTCCTACGCCGAAGAGTGGTATAGTTATACAGGATCTTCTTTTATTCAAGCTGTAGAGAAAGCATGTAAAGAAAAAGGCATGTTCACAGTTTGCTTAAGAGCCCAAGCAAACGCTTTTGGAGACTCAACAGTATCAGTCTATCCTACTGCAAGATTAGAGGTAATCTATGATCCAATAACTTCAAATGTAGTTCCAACACCATCAATCCCTGAATTTTCATCATTTACAGTTGTTGTAGTTTTAGCAATTATTCTATTAAGCGGTGTGGCAGTTGTTTACAAGAGGCGAACAACTAAGAAGTAAAGAGCCTGACCTTTTCTTTCTATCTTTTATTGTTATGAAAAGTTTAGAATATAACTAACTATCGATGCCACATGTGCCAATGGGTATTGGCTTATTTTCTTTTTTTATTCATTGGTCTATTAGAAAGTTAGATTGATAATTTATTGTTAGTAATCTCTTTACTTGCTTTGTATAAAAAAGATTGTTTTTACAACGCATCAACAAACGTAGCTATTATATGCAAAATCACAAGACCATCGTAGATGCAAGTACTTGAAAAGGAAAAGATACTGAGGAAAAAAGTTTCTAAATTAAAAGTCAGAATTAAGAGCAACAAACAGACCTCATGTTCTTAGGGTGACAAGTTAATAATTCCAATAGCTCAATAGAGGTCTTCATCAATTTAATGGCTAAACTAGAATTCATGAGCTAAAGATATTCCATAAAAAATTCCTAAAATACTTACCGAATTACCGCAAATGTCTTATAGACTTAGATTTCATAACAGACGAGGAAAATTTAAGGGGTAAATTTGGTTGTCGCGTCGTTGGGGTGATCGTGATCATATACGAATTCCCTCAGGGTTAATTAAACGCGACCAGAAACCAAAACAAAAGTTCAAGATCGATCATCCTCCACCGGCTGACAATTTTGTAGAAAAAGGGGAAATGCTCTCTAATCAGCTTGAAGACACGGTTAGAGATGCACATAGAGATAAACCAGTGGCCGGCGAAAACGTATTCATAGTTTTAACAACCAAGCGACCCATAAGTAAAGAACATACCGTTCTCGCAAAATATTTTACATTTTCTCTTCAAACAGGCGAAAAATCAGCAATTGTATCAATTAATGAACCAAGGTTACAGGATTTAAAACAAGACCTAAAAAGGTATGCGCAAACAGAGGAGCAAAAAACATACATCTCCCAAATAGAACGAATTGCCCGTGTTAGAATAAATAAATTATCACCCGAATTGAAAAGATGGATGCAGGAACCGGCTTCAGATTTTGAAGAAGTTGAAATCGATTTATTACCAAACATGGGTAAAGAGTATTATGAGGAAACCACAAAAAAAATTGCAGTTTTCTTAGAAACTGCTGGTTCTCCAATTATCGATAGTTTTTTCGATGAACAGATTGCGTCTGTCAGAACTAAACTAAAACCGTCTACATTGTATTCAATGATACAAGGTATCGATTCTATATGGCAAGCAAAAATATCTCCAGAGGAGTTGTTCGGTGAGCCACAAGGAATAGCAATTACCGAGTTGCCAAAAGTTGAACTAACAAACGAAGATCTTTATCCAATATGTGTACTAGATACAGGTGTAGACGCGACTCACCCATTAATGGGAAAGAGCGTTCTGAAACATTCCTACAATTTTACGCCTGATAGTAATCCTTCTGACTTTAGTGGTCATGGTACCTTTGTGGCAGGAATCGCAGCCTACTATGATTTAGATGATTTAATTAACCGAAAATCTGTAGTGCCTTTAGCGAGCATAATTAGTGCAAAAGTGCAGAGTCAACAAAGGAAACTAAACCGAAGATTCCTTGAAAAAAGAATAACTGCCGCTGTTGATCTGCTTCACTCAAAAACGAAAATTTTTTCTCTTTCTATCATGTATCCTAGTTACTGTGACTATTCGAAGAGACCTTCAAAATTAGCTCATACAATAGATAAATTATCTAACAAGTATAACGTTTTGTTTGTCATTTCGAGCGGAAATCTTGATGATAAAGAACTCCAACCACTAAATCGTATAAGTGGTTATCCCCAGTATTTCACCGATAAGACGTGCATTACATATCATGGTGCAGAGGCGTGTAGTTGTCTTACTGTGGGGGGCGTCTCACATAAGAGAAATTCTATATCAATAGCTCGTAAGGGTCAGCCAAGTCCTTTCACACGACGTGGCGAGTTTCGACACAGATATAAACCTGACTTATCACATTTTGCCGGTAACCTCGAGTCAGATCCCTTGACTAGACGTGTTGGTGCAAACAAACCTGAATTGGGTGTTGCATCCATAGGCATTAATCAAAAACAGATTGCCTATGACTTAGGAACCAGCTATTCTGCACCTATGGTTGCAAATATTTTAGCTCGTCTAAAGAAAGTTCATCCAGAAGCGTCCCTGAATTTACTAAAAGCGTTAATGATTCACACTGCATCATGGCCGGATACACATGGCTCGCTTAATGTTAGTAAGGAAATGAAAAAAATACTTTATGGAAAAGGAGTACCTAGTTTTGAAAGAGCTGCATATTGTGAAAATCACTCACCAACATACATTATTGAGGATTCCTTAAGATGTGATGAAATAGCTACAATCCCTTTTTACGTTCCAGCAATTATGAAGGAAATATGGGACAGAAGAATAAAAATTACTCTTGTTTATGACCCTCCAGTTAATCTTGGGGTCGATGGTTATACTCTGGTAGATCTTGATTTTAAATTGTTTAAACAACTTGATGAGGGTGCACCTGTTGAGCAGGGAAAGGGAACCAGATGGGCGAATGATTATCGATTGCCATGGGATAACGTCAAATCTGATATCTACACTTGGCAACAAAGCGGTTGGGGAAAAGAATGGCAATTACAAATAATACCAGAAATTAGATTTAGAAATGAGTTTAAAGGCCTTCGTCATGTGCAAGACTATGCAGTTGTCATATCAATAGAGGATCCCAGTATGACCCATAATATCTATGAAGAAATCGACAGATGGCGAAGAGCTCCACAGCCTATTGAAGTAAAGCCAACCAAGCAGCAAGTTTTAGTCCCTGTAGAGGTTTAACTCCATGCTGAAAAGCAAAAAAGAGAAACTGCCAGTAGGGTAAAAAATGACGTCGTTTAGATCTTCAATGAAAAAGATAGACTGCCCGGACGGTCCAAGATATTTCCTAAGAAATCCAGAGAAGGCTTTTGCAATTAATTTCTCTGAATGGAACGTTAGGATAAGTGAGCTGTTGAATTTATTCTCGAAATGGACTCTCTCGGGAAATCAGGAAATTTCGTTGAAGAACAAAATAATTGTAAAGAATTTAACCGAACGTTATGCTGCCCTGCAATCACATTATCAAACCGCATATCTTGGGTGGTATGCTAACCCATGTAGTAAGGATGCAGAACAAAAATTTCATGAGGCTAAAGATCTTATTTGCACAAAAGAGCTTGAACTTACAGAAATTGAGAAAATTAGTGCATTAATTATCAAAGGAAGCGAGTCTTTGCCTCATAGCTTGGAGGTAGAACCGCACAGCCCTCAAAAAGGAGATCGAACAGTTCGTAAAAAGCAGAATCATCGAAGAAAATCAACCGAATCCCAAACACAGGTTTTTCAGGGCTTGTTAGGAGAACGAACAGCTTATTCTTTAGATGATGAGTTTACTGTTGAGTGCCTTGATAAAATTCAAAAACTTGTTTCTAAACTAAAAATTTAGCACCATCATACGGTTATTGTCCATTCAAGCTTTGAGCTGAAACTGGACAAAAGTAAGCTGTCAAGGAAACCAAAACTAAAATACTATCTCTATAAAAAGTAGTGCAAGTTACGAGTGTTACTCATGCCTACAGAGACAGACATTAAAAAATTAAGAACCCTGTATTGTGAAACAACAGACTATGCACTCCATTCTAGCATAGAACCAATTTTTAAGATTACAAATAAAAGCTCATTAGCTATGAGCGACTTAGAGTTACCTAATGATAAAAACAGTTTTGAAAATCTGGTAAAAAATTTATTTATCCTGTTTCACGAAGCTTCAGGCTACTCAAAACGAATGCCATTAGATATAGACGAAGAAAATATAATTCAGAAAATCAAGGAACTAAGAAACCATTTTGAGCATGATCGAGAGCAAGGTACAGATTCTGAAGTAAGGAAAAAATTCGCCAAAGCTGGAGCCATCTATGAGTATCTAATAGGAAAAAGGTATCCATCCAGCAATCAAGAATGGACACAAGCAGGAAATAATCTGATTCAAAAGTCAATACTTCTCTTAGAAAGATTAAAGACTAATCTAAACAATAAAGAAGAAAAAAGTAATAATGATTTTACACAGTTTTTTGAACACGATTTCACGGTATTTCCGTCTCAAAAATCAAAGTCTCGCGCTTGTAAAGCCTCTGAGAGCATTTCAAGTGGGGACAGTATTTTGCTTTTACCAACATTTAGCTATAGTGCGCCAGCTGAATTTGGAAACACACAATCGGCAGTATACCTTACCTCTGAAGCAGCATACACTGATTTCAATGGATTTAAGAATTTTTTAAGGGAAATAGAACATCTGTGGACAAATGAAGCATATAACGATTTCAGCCCTGCTTCAAAATTGATGCCTTGGTCAATTACAAGCAAAGGCAAAATAGTGTACGGTTCAGGATCTGAAAATCTTATAACAGCACTTGATAGCTGCTATAAGGAAACACGAGCCACCGTTTCGATGGTGTTACAAGGGATATATGGTCAAGACAATAATGATACATTTTTCATAGTAATTGGAAGCGACATACAAGGCAGCATGTTTACCTATAATTTTTTAGATTTTTATCTTAGCAGTATACCGATTGAGTGGGATTGGGTTAATTCATTTAACAAAGCCCTTGATAAATTATCTGCAGATAATCAGAAAGCAACAAATTACGTTCTTAAACAATATATGTATAGTAAATGGGAGAAACAAAGCGGATATACAGGGTTAAAAAAGGGCGCTATTGCAGGAATAGGAAGAAATGGCTTTAAGAAAAGAGAATGGGATAATTTTAAGGCATTAATAATAAAGCAAGAAGATTTAGATGATAAATATTACTTAGAAGAGGATTCTTGGAGGCTATTGTATGATCGGACTGGGTGCCCAATTAAGTGTCTAGACGAGTTTACTGTGAGCATACCAAGAATATCATATGAAGAGATTCAAAAAGGTGAATTGATTGGGATTAGAGACCTTGAACTTTTCTTATTAGGCTTTGAGGGAAAAGGCTGGACAATATACGCACTAAACATCAGAGCGCGGCCAAAACTGAAAAGTGAATAAGCAATCATATGCTCAATGCTGTAATAATACAATGTTCTTTCAATTATTTGATTTCTATTTTATATTTTCTAAATTAATAAAATTCTTAGAAAGTCAGTAGCTTGCCTATTCTATTTCTTAATATGTTTAGAATTTAGAAATTATAAAATTTTTAGTTCAGCGATAGTTTTATCATATTACTACTCAAATAATCGGTTGTATAGAAGTAAACATGCTTTGGCTGAAAAAAGAGAAACTAATTTGATTCAAGCGCGCGCCGATTAACTTAGGGATAAACCAGCGCGCTATTGCCACAGTCGCCATAGCAGTTGCATCGTTGCTAAGATGTAAGTGAACTACTAGGGCGCTGTAGTTGATGTTAGCTTGCTACGGCCCATGCTTTGTAATTTATTGTAGGGTTACCTAAAGAGCCCCAAACGCTTATGTCAAATTTGAAGTTTAGTGACTGGCTCTCACCTTTGCTTAGGTAGACTGTTTTACTTAGCTTTTCATACCTCCCAGCACCATTAATTTCAGCAAAGACGGTTATGCTTCCAGCGCCGCCATTGTTCTTTACTGTAGCATCAACCTTGAAAACATAATCAAATCCTTCAAGCGAATCATACCCGCTTACTGATGTTATTTCAGGTTTTGGCGGGTTAAATACGGCTGCTGGGTTAGATGAAAGAAGTGCAGGATTAGAAGCTATAGCTAAAAGCGCAATAAGGGCAATTATCCCAACTACACCAACTATCCCCCAAGTCAGATACTTTTTACCTTGCGAACTAAGTGCAGGTGAAGGTGCTCTAGGTGGCACTACGGGGTTTGGTTGAGGTTGAGCAGTAACTACTTGTTGGCTAGTTCCACAGTTAGTACAAAAGCTGCTATCTTCGGAAAGTTCTTCTCCACATTTTCTGCAAAAAGGCATTTAACCTATTCTCCATTTTCCCATTTGTGCTTTTCAAATTGTATGTATTTTGCTTAAAAGATTTGTGATATAGCGCAGAAGGACCCTTAACCACAAAGCACTCAAGCCATTAGCAAAGTCTTAAATTTATAAAGCTCTAAAATACACCCGAGCGCTTGTGTCTAAAGCAAAAATAACATGCGTAAATATTAGGAGAGCAAAAAATGAGCAAAATGCCAATTCATAAAGAATCAAAGTATAATGTTAAGTACCTAAGTGGCTCAATTCTATATTCAGAGCCAAGTGATGGGATTCTATCTATAACTGATCAAGTGCTTGGGTTTAATTGCAAAAGGTTCCAGTTTTCTGTAAGCTTAGAGAAAATTGTTGATGTAGCTACTTCAGAGACTGATGATGTAACTAAAGCTGTTGGTACATATGTAGCGCTTGGGATGATAGGGCTTGCAGCTACAAGAAACATGAACAAAAATAGGGTAATGAAAGTAGTTTACAAAGATGAATCTGGGTATCTTAGGGCTTTAGAGTTCAAGTTCTTGCCAAATACTGTCAAAGAAGTTGGCTTTATGGAGGAGGCAAGAGTAAAGTTGGCTGCTTTAATAAAAAACATAAACAGCAATGCAAGCACAGAACAGCTCCCAACAATTACTTGTAAGTTCTGTGGAGCACAAAATAATTCTAATGCGCTCTTTTGCAAAAAGTGTGGTCAAAAAACAGTAGAAGAGAAAGAAAATATTACAGGATTCTTTTGTCGATACTGCGGCGCAAAGAATGAAAATGATGCTGCTTTCTGTGAGAGCTGTGGAAAAAAAATTGGATCAGAAGCTACTGTCGATAAGCCGGTTATGGCTGAGGTTATTTGTCAAGCGTGTAAAACACAGAACAAATATACGGCTTTTTACTGTAAGAAATGTGGATCTTCTATAGCAAAGTAGTATGCTAAGAAATAAAATAAGTGCGCTATCTTTTTGTTTTTCTAGGGCCGCTGAGCGAATAATAAGAAGTAATAAACGAATAACGATTAAGTCACCAAGCATATAACAAAGAACTTCCCTTCCCATCCCCTCGGGTGTAAATACACTTGAGAAACAAACACAATTTAGTTCTTTACGTTGACAAAGAAATAGTAACAAAATCACAAGAGCTTGGATTTAACCTAAGTAGAACATTCGAAAACCACTTAAAACAGCTAATAACACAACTATCAAACAACCAAACTACACAAAACCATTACCCAATCAAAAACAATTTCAAAGTGGTGGGGCTGCCCGGATTTGAACCGGGGTCTATAGAGCCCAAGTCTACAAG
>CAYSWL010000041.1:0-19027 GCA_964434745.1 uncultured Candidatus Bathyarchaeia archaeon
CGACTGCCAAACTGATTCAACATCCTTGTGTAGTTGTCTTATAGACAAGACAAGGATAGAAAGGCTGGAACACTTAAGGTTTGCGGTTTATAACAAGCTACAAACATTGTGGCAATATAGACTTTCCGTGAAAATTATATTTATTTACAAATTATGCGCTTTCCGTTTTAGCTATTAATGTGAATAACCATTGAATAGTTATGAAAACGCGGTATGCTGTTTCAATTCTACTTTTACTACTTGTAGTGATAAGTGGCATTCTGGCAATAGATGCCTTAAACAACAGCAGGCCTATGGGAAATGCAAATACAAATACTGCTATATACACTTACGAGGTCATTCAGGTGTACTCGCATGACACAAAAGCCTTCACTCAAGGCTTAATCTATGCGGATGGATTTCTAATTGAAAGCACTGGACTTTATGGACAATCATCGTTACGGCGTATTGATTTAAGCACCGGCGACATTATCCAGCAAGTTGACCTCCCGTACCAATACTTTGGAGAAGGTATAACAGCAGTAGATGATAAAATTATACAAGTAACTTGGACAACAAAGATAGGCTTCATTTACAATGTAACAAACTTTGAGGTAATTGGTAACTTTTCATACTCAATGCAAGGATGGGGAATTACTTTTGATGGAGAGAACTTAATTCTTAGTGACGGAACAGAAATTTTGTACTTCTTTAACCCAGCAACCTTTGAGTGTATTGGACAAATCACAGTGCACGACGAAAATTCAACAATAAGTAACATCAATGAACTAGAATATGTTAATGGAAATATCTACGCTAACATTTGGAAACAGCATAAAATAGCAGTTATCAATCCTAACACGGGACAAGTCAAGGCGTGGGTGGACTTAGCAGGATTAGAAGACTCTACAAATTTAAATTCTGAAGAGGTGCTAAACGGCATTGCATATAATGAAGTTAATGAAAGCTTTTTTGTAACCGGAAAAAATTGGCCACACATATTTGAGATAAAACTAGTCTTAGAAGAATAACACTTTTTCAATAGAAACTTAAAACAAGAGAGCTACATCAAATTAATTTTTCGAATATAAGTTAAAAGTACATATTGCCTTGAATGTATGCTTTGACCGTAAATGCTATTATCTGTTATTAAGATATTACATAGTAGAAGTAATCGTTTTTTTAGGGGTGAAAAAATGTTTGTTTTTACCTATAAAATTTATCAATTCACAACTTAACCATTCAAAACAAAACAAAACAGCTATCATTACAAGAAAAACGAATTTGAGGCGCCCTAGAAAAGATAATCAATTTAAAGCGTGTAAAAAGACCCAAAAATTGCAGTATAAACAACTAATGGGTATTCTTGAAAGTATCAGTGATAATGTTCTTGCATTAGATAATAATTGGAATGTTACATATACCAGTAAACGTCAAGCAAACATTTTTGGTTATAAGGCTTCCGAAATGGTTGGTAAAAATTTTTGGCAGCTTTTACCTAATTTAATAGGTACAGAAATTGAAAAAAATTTTCAAGAGGCAATGCAAAAAAGAGAAAAGAAATGTTATGAAATCACAGGAATTTTCAAGAGCGGATATTATGAGCAAAGTATTTTTCCTTCAGCAAATGGAATAACCATTTATACAAAAGATATTACTGAGCGAAAAAAAATTGAAGTAGAGTTAATTCAAAAAACTGTTGCCATTGAGCAAGCACATAATGCCATCTTCATTACCGACCCTGATTTTCAGCTTCTTATGTGGAACAAAGGAGCAGAAGAACTCTATGGTTTTAAACCTCAAGAGGTACTTGGCAAAACTACAGATTTCCTTCATACTCGTTATGTGGGACAAACTGAAAAAGAAGTGATAAAACAAATTGTCGAACATAAAGGATGGAACGGTGAAGCAGTTCAAAAAAGAAAAGACGGCACAAATATTTACACACTTATAACAGTTACACAAATCCAAGATGACACTAATGTTCTCGGTTATACAGCAGTTATGCGTGATATAACTGAACTGAAACAAACAGAAGAAGAACTTAGAAAAAGCAGGCAAAGACTTAATGACATAATTGAAAGCATATGCGATGATGTCTTTTCGATAGATAGGAACTGGAACTTCATTTACGTTAACAGATACGCTGCAGAAAGGTGGGGTTATAAGCCGAATCAACTTGCAGGAAAAAATATTTGGAAATCGTTACCAAAGTTAGCTGGAACTATATTAGAAAAAAATTTTCGAGAAGCAATGCAAAAAAGACAAGTTAAACAATTTGAATGGAAAACTCTTTACGCCACAGGTATTCGAGATATTACTGTATTTCCCTCAGCAGAGGGCATTACTGTTTATGCCAAAGATATTACAGAACGCAAAAAAGCAGAACAAGATCTTCGTCAAAGTGAGGAACGTTTTGCCCGGCTATTCCATTCTAGTCCTGCAGCGCTATTTATTTCACGACTTGATGATGGGTTATTAATAGATGTAAATGATAGCTTCCTTAAGATTTTAGAATATAACTACACTGAAGTTATTGGCCACACTGTATTTGAGTTAAACATTTATTTTGATCCAAATAAACGCAGAGACATCATTCATTATTTAAAAATGCACAGAACTATGAGAAATTATGAAGTAATAATACGAACTAAAACATGCAAATGCATTACCGTTATTGCGTCATTAGAGACTATTATATTAAATGGACAATATGTCTTACTAGGTACGTTTATTGATATTACAGAACGCAAAAAAGCAGAACAAGCTTTGAAGATAAGTGAAGAACAACTGCGAGTTTCTCTTGATGCTGGACAGATGGGTGTTTGGCGTCAAGACATGATTAAAGGCGAAATTTATCTTGATGAAAGAGCACGCACCCATTATGGACTTACTAAAAATAAAATTAATTTGCTTGAAGCTGAAAAATTTGTACATCCTGAAGATATTAAAATACTAAAAAAAGAAATTGATAAAGCTAGTAGGCCAAATAGTAATGAAAGATTTAACACTGAATACCGTGTTATCCACCCTGACGGAACAGTTCACTGGTTATCGGTTGGTGTGAGAATTGTCTTTGGAAAAAATGGACATAAAAGAAGACCAATCGTAGGTTTTGGCACGACACAAGACATTACGGACCGAAAAAAAGCTGAAGAATTGCTTAAAATAAGTGAGGAAAGATTTAGGTTTGTAGCTGAAGCAGCTAACGTTATGGTTTACGAGTCTATTTTTGGCAGCGATGAAGTGGTTATTGTTAGAGGAATGGAAGAACTTCTAGGGTATAAAATTGAAAAGCAACCGATTAATTATCATTGGTGGATGGAATTAGCTCACCCGGATGATATCCAAAGAGTAAACAAACAGCTAAAAGCTACAATGGAAAACAAAAAAAGCAAAGGTTACGCTTTTGAATATAGGGTCCGACATAAGAATGGCAATTACATAATTGTCAAAGATACGGCTAAAATAATCCGAGATGAAAACTGTAACCCAGTCCGTATTATTGGTGGAATTCGCGACATTACTGATAGAACAACAGCTGAAGAAACATTAAGACAAAGTGAAGAACGACTTAAATCTGCACAAAAAATAGCACATGTAGGAAACTGGGAATTTTACCTTAAAGAAAATAAAGCAATCTGGTCAGAAGAACTTTTTAACATTTTTAAAATAAAACCTAAACAATACGGACCATCCCTTGAAGAGTACTCAAAACTAATTCATCCAGACGATATAGATATGATGAATAAAATTATGGGGGAGTTATTGTCTAAGGGTCGTCTTGGTGATGGAGTCAGTCTTGACTATCGAATACTTACTAATGATGGGTCAATACGGGTTTTACATAGTCAACGGATGATTGGCGCATTAGATAAAGAAGGTAAACCATCTAAAATAATTGGCATCGAACAGGATATAACTGAACGAAAAAAGATTGAACAACAACTTGAACAATATAGTAAAGACTTAGAAATACTTGTTGAGGAACGCACTAAGCAACTAAAAGATGCTGAACGTCTAGCAACCATTGGGCAAGTCGCAGGCATGGTCGGACATGATATTCGCAACCCACTACAGGCAATATTTAGCGAGTTATACTTTGCAAAACAGTCAGTTCTTGAATCACCACAAAATGAAGACAAACATAACGCTTTAGAAAGCTTAAGTATTATCCAAGAGCAAGCAGAATATATAAGTAAAATTGTTACTGATCTGCAAGATTATGCCAAAACATTAAAGCCAGAAATTAAAGAAGTTGACTTAAATGAACTAATTAACAGCACATTTTTAGCAATCAATGTCCCGAAAAGAATTACCCTTTCGACAAAAATTGAAAAATCACTTAAACTTAACACTGATCCCACCTTCATCAGAAGAGCAATAACTAACCTAGCCAATAATGCAATCCAAGCCATGCCAAAAGAAGGGAAATTAACTATAACTGCTACAAAAATAGACAAACAAGTACGAATATTAGTTGAAGATACAGGGGAAGGAATACCTAAAGAAGTACGCGACAAACTATTCACGCCGCTCTTTACTACAAAATCAAAAGGACAAGGCTTCGGATTAGCAGTTACACGACGTCTAATTGAAGCATTAGGCGGAACAATTAGTTTTGAAAGCCAAGTCGGCAAAGGAACAATATTCCAAATAGAACTACCATTATAAGAGAATAGCGTTGACAAAAGCACAATTGCATAATTACGCTAAAAACTATAAGTGGCCTGCTTGCACATTTAAACTTGTGTAGTTGCTTAGCTGTAGCAACAAGACTTTTTATCATGCAAGCGTGAAGTAAAAAATGTGTTCTTCAATGGAATTCTGCTTAAACTGTGGTTCACGATTAATACCTCGAAAATCTAAAGCATCTGAATCCTACGAAATAAAACTAGTATGCCCAAAATGTGGATATAAAAAAGAGGTAGGAAAAACTATTGAACCAACACTGTTTAGAGCATTTCAACATTCACCCCAACAATTAGTAGCAATAATAGGTCGTGAAGCAGCCCAACTACGCACCTTACCTACAATAAATGTTGAATGCCCAAACTGTGGTAACAACAAAGCCTACGTCTGGCTTGTACAAACTCGAGGATCTGATGAATCATCTACCCAATTTATGCGCTGCACCCGATGCAACCACACATACAGAGAATACAGCTAATACAAGCGTGGTAATTCCTAACAGAAAACATCACATAATCACTCATCTATAGAAATAATTACTGCAATAGGAAAACAGCATTCAACCTACTACTTCTAAAATAGAAAATGTAGTTAATTTAGAACCTAAAGCGGCAGGGTAAAAGACCGAGAAAAATAAGATAAAAAAATTTTTAAAATTTATTTACAAAAGTTGACTACTGTATTTATGATTTTTTCTTTGTTAAACGATTTAGCCTGAAGATACCAAAGTTGTTTGATTTTAACTTTTCAGTTGATTACCTGTTTGGATGAGTACTAGATATGTGTAATTTTAGTGCATCTTCATTAGTGAATTTCATGTTACAAAAAGGGCATATGTATAATTGTTGTTCTTTGCTTGGAGAAGGCTCACCCGGTACAGGTCCACTGGGTGGAGGCACTTCTGGGGTCGGGGCAGGAATGTCAGGAGGCGGCGGAACTTTAAACTTACGTTTTCTAGATGATTGCTTTTTATAAGGGATACCAACTTCACTCATAAACACAATCACTAAAAATACTCACTATGCAGATTTTCATAAAAGTTTGTTATTGTCACTTAGCATTCACATATTAAGCTAATTACAGTTGAATTGTTTTAAATAAATAGATAAGTACAACAGTTTCTCTATGATGTTTTTGTAATAAGTTTCTAGGGTTCTTTTTTGGTTGTGGTAATTGTTTTATGCGAGTTGTTTATGAATTAAGGTAGGTGGGTAATAGATTTATGAATAGTTTTGAAGTACGTCGTAAGAAAACTCAGGCTTCGATGGTACAAAAAGGAGTATCGGCTTTACAGGTTACAAGTAGAGAGAACTATTATTATCTTACAGGTGATGTTCGTAATGTGGCGCGCCTTTTTCTTCCTCAGGAAGGTGAGCCTACAATAATTGTTTTTGATGAGGAAGTTGAACCTGCCAGAGATGCATCTGGTATAAATGATGTTCGTGGTTGGCGCAATCCTGCGCAACTTATGCAGCATTTCTTTCAACTTGTTAAAGAACATAACATTTCAGATAAGAAAGTAGGCTTTTGCACCCATAGCATTCCCGGATTTTTAGTTTACAAATTTTTAAAATCTAATCCAAAAATGAGTGTTATAGAAAATGAGGAAGTATTAATGGAGCAACGCTACGTCAAAGACTCTGACGAGTTGGCAGCTATGAAACGTGCAGCTGAAGCCGCAGATAAAGGTATAGCTGCAGCTGCAGCAGCCATTAAGCCTGGAGTAACTGAAATAGAAGTTGCTGCAGAAGCTGAGTTTGCAATGCGAAAAGCAGGAGCAATGCGGTATGGCTCAAGCACTTTTGTAGATTCTGGACCGCACAGTCTTTATCTGCACGGGGGAACTACAGATCGTAAGCTCGAAAAAGGCGATATAGTTGTAATAGATGTACACCCAGTAGTAGACATGTATAGTTCAGACTGTGCACGAACGATAATTTGCGGTGAAGCAACATTAAAGCAACGTGAACTTATTGATACGTATAGAACCATCCAGCAAACAATTATTAGAGAAATTAAGCCAAAATGGCAAGTAGGTCAAGTTACTAAAGCATTCACAGAGGCATTTGCAGAAAAAGGCTTTGGTCAAGAATGGATTCCCGGACCAGTACATGGAGTAGGTTTAGAATTTGAAGAATGGCCACACCCAAGCCACTACTTTGGGCATACAAAGCTAAGTATTGATGAAAACTGGACCTTAGCCATTGGCCACTCTATTTTACCAGTAAAAAGTACAGGAGGCGTAAAATTTGAAGACACAATACAAGTTACCCAAAATGGGGGAGTTAGCTTAAATCGCGTTGAAATTTAAGCAAAAAACAGAATCCGTCAAATATTTAGCCAAATTCACCTTTTAATTTAGTATCAGTGATCTATTTGGCATATTAATTACGCTATAGCTGATTTTAAAAATGTTAGTTTATGGGAAAGTCGTCAACATATTAGCAGAAAGCTAGTTAGAATCCAGCAGATAAACTTCTAACATGTGATAGTTTACCAAATTAATATTTTTAGGCAGAACTGCCGTTATGGGGTAAATTTTAGCGTCAAAGTTAAATGGTATCTCAAGATAGTGTTCTAATATGAACACTATAGTGGATGATGTAGGCAGTTTTCCGTTACCTGCAACTGTAAGCAGGGCAGCATTCGACAAGGCATACCAGGATGCAAGAGAGTTAATCATTCAGGGAAAAGATCCAATGAAAGATAACTTTGCACGTGAGAACTTTTGTGAAGTTACATTAAACGCTTTTAGGAAAAAACTTAGCACTGGATTAGATGTAGTTAATTATCCCCAACAATATGATGGAATTCGACAGGTAGGCGATGTCATTCATAAAGCAATGGCAAAAGGAACCTTTGCTGTTGAGGATAGAGAGGCAATTTTGCCAGAAGTGAGTATTATTTGCCAAGAAGCAAAACGTCTTAGTGAAGAATATGGGAAAAAAATTTTACTTCGCATATCATTATTTGGCCCTATGGAGCAGTACTTAGCAGAAATGGGTACAGTTCCATATGGTGATGTTCTAGATGGCTTCGCTGAGACTATATACCGTTTTGCGAAAAACAGCATTGTAGATACTAAATACATAAAAACCGAGGTAGTCTCGATAGACGAACCTAGTTTTGGATTCAATAATATTGCGGCGGGTAGTGAAATTCTTTGTGCAACATTAGAAAAAGCTTTTAATGTTAAAGGAGTGGTACGTCAAATCCATATACATTCATCCACAAGATTACCAGATTTATTAGCAGTCGATAATATCGATGTGCTGAGTTTTGAGTATGCAGCGTCTCCTAAAAATATTGAAAGCGTCTCGAAACGCATGCTAGAATCTGCAGATAAAAACATCCGGGTAGGGGTCTCTAGAACAGACGTTGATACTATTACAGCAGAACTATATGATCAGGGAATACAAAAACCTACAGTTGATCAACTTGTAGAATCAGAAGCAGCCATTAAGAAGCATTATCTTGCAGCCCAGCAAAAGTTTGGTGAACGCATGACATATACTGGTCCTGATTGCGGATTAGGAGGCTGGCCAAATCAAGAAGCAGCTAAGCTATTGCTAGAAAGAACTGTAAAGGCAGTAAAAGCGGCCCAGCTTGTAACATAAATTTTTAGCCGCCTATTTTTCTTGTTTTTGTTCTTTAACCCAAGATAGTAGCCCTTCTGGAAGCTCATCTCTTGCAGTTACAACCTCAATGAGTGTAAAGGTCTTTTGCTCTTTAGCATCTGATAACGCGTGATATAACTTATCTCGGCTATCACACAGATAGCCTTTACCGCCCCACATCTGAGCCATATTAGCGTAACACCAGTTTGGTAATTCGTTAAATTTGGAAGCGTGGAATAACTGCTCCATTCCCCATAATCGGTTATTTATCACAATAATTATTGGGTTTATTTTGTAGCGCGGACAATGACAAAGTTCTTGACCAGTCATTTGGAAAGCGCCATCGCCTACAAGAACTAAAGGACGCTTTTTGGTTGATACCGCATATCCAATTGCAGCTGGAACCGCAAATCCCATAGTGCCATAATATGAAGCCCCAATAATACTTGAAGCTTTAATTTGTAAACTCATAAAAAGGCAATTACCAGTATCAGATATTATTGGTAGTTCACCATACTTACAAAAAAACCAATTTACTGCGTCAATTACATCTTTAGACACAACAGGATCTTTAATATAAATTGGATTACAGTTTACAGGCAAAGACAACTTGGAAGGTAAAGGACCTTTCTTCTTTGCTAAGTCTTTTTTACATAATTCTGCAATTAAATCAAAGAGAGTTACATGATTAAATGATCTATTGGACGTTTTAACTTTATGTGAGAAACATTCTACAATACCAGCTTTCTTTATTTGTGCAAGTTTAGCCCCTAAAGTTACGTCAGATATTTGTTCACCTAGCATTAAGATTAAGTCAGATTCTGAGATAACTTTCTCGGCTGATGGATGTCCAGCTTTACCAAAATATACACCATAAAAAGCACTATGATTTACTGGAGAAAAGTCACGTGCAAGCATAGTAGAAACCAGTGGAATATTGAACTTGTTAGCTAAAAACTCAATGCCGTTTAGTAAATTGTATCTAACTGCTTCAATTCCCACCATTAAAACAGGTTTTTGGGCTTTTTCTATCCTATCTATTATTTCTACAATTGCCTCGGCAAGTTCACTTGCATGTTCAGTGTTTAATGTGGTCCATTTGGATTTTTGAATAAAATGGGTAATTGGTTGACCAACTATATCTGCAGGGATTTCAATATAAACTGGAAGCATATTTTTCTGGCAAGATTCCAATGCATGATTAATTTTCTCAACAGCCGTATTGGGATTATCAAGAATTACTGCTTCATCTGTGATTTCTTTGTATATATCTAGCTGAGACTGATAGTCTTTAACAGTATGGTGCCAGAAGAAATCATCGGACCTTGCATTCATAGCAGGTCCACCGGAGATTATTATTAAAGGCACTTTTTCAGCATATGCGCATGCAACTGTATTTACCATGTTCAATGCACCTGGACCATAAGTTACGCATGCAACCGTTGGCCCACATGTAGCTCTAGATGCGCCTATAGCAGCAAAACCCACACCTGGCTCATGTGAAAATGTGAAAAGCTCTAGTTCAGAATCATTTGCTATCATAGTGAAGAACTTAATTACCATATCTCCAGGTATACCAAAAACCTGCTTAACACCAAGAGCCTTGATTTCCTTAAGAAGATATTGCCCTACTGTAATATCAGAATCTACAGTTGCCAAATTTGCCAACCTATCTCTCAATGAATAAGACAGCGAATTTAAGCATTAAGTGAAATATGTTCGGCATAAATAACCAATTATGTTGTTTTAACTCAACCCTATATTATATGAAGAAATTTAAAAAATGAAGAAAGGAAATGATATGTTGGTAAGTTGTGGTTATGCAGCTATGAGTGCTATAGAGGTTGCTGATACAATGTTGATGTGTGGTGTAGGGTAAGGGAAGCGGTTGTTTGGTCGTGATGGAGATAGTGGTCGTGGACCGTCTAATTCTGTAACTGCAGTAAATCGGTTAGTCATCATATTCACCTTCCTTTACTGCTGGAATTACAGTAACTTCAAAGAGTTTTTCACCGCGTATTAGTGTCAAAGTTGTTTTTTTACCTGCAACGTCTTCAGCTAGCAGCCGTGGAAGATCATAAAAGTCGGTGACTGGTTTCCCGTTGAATCTAACAATTACATCACCCATGGTTAATCCTGCTTTTCTTGCAGGCGCACCCGGTTCTACTTGGAAGACCATTACACCAGTATCTTGTTCAATGCCTGTTTCAGCCTGAATTTCTCCTGGGATAGTTACAGTGTTAACGATTAAGCCTAGATACGCTTTTTTGACTTTTCCACCGGTAAGCAGGCGGTCAGTTATTGCTTTAACTTTGTTAACTGGAATGGCAATTCCGCGTTGCCATACATAAGCTGTGTTTATTCCAATTAGTTTTCCTTGAGCATCTACAAGAGGTCCACCTGAAAAACCTGGGTTAAGTTTAGCATCTGTGGCAATTACATTATCCATTGCGATACCACGGAAGCCACGTATTGTGCTCTCAGGGTTGGTAACTATGCCAGTTGTTGCTGTTGGCTGCTTGCGATTAAAGGGATTAGCAATAGCTAAAACAAATTGCCCTGTGTTAAGGGTTTCAGAATCGCCCATTTCGATAGGTTCAAAACTACAATCTTCAGTTTTAAGAAGCGCTAAGTCGTTGTATGGGTCTGTACCAACTATTCTTGCTTGGTAAGTTTTTTCACCTTGACCTACGCGAACGGTATTGCATCCTGCTAAAACATGATTACATGTGACAATATAGCCTTGGTTATCGATTACTACGCCAGTACCTCTAGACATGCGTGAGTTGACGCTGACAACAGATTTTGAAAGCTTTTGGATCAAGTTAGCTGTCGCATCACTAAGCGATTGTAGCAGTTCGATACTGCTAACAAGTTGGGTCATTATATGTTGCACCTTCAAAGCATATAATGGGCAAAATGGTATTTGTTGACTGAGAGAATATAATACCCCATCACAACAAACAGAAAACTGGCTTGATTAGCCAAAAAATTAAATTTGCCATCTTAAATCAGTCTACAATCAAACAAGGTGAGCATAGTAAGTCTTATTATGTTCCATGGGCAGTGTATCTATATCGATAAGCCATAATTTTAATATTGTAAGGCTATCGTTTTTGGAGTGTGAGAAACTGTCTAAGGAAACCAATTTTGTTTGCCCAAAATGCGGAGGAACAGAGACACAAGTTAAAATTGATCCCAATACTGGGCAAGTTCTTCTAATATGCGCTAATAAAAAATGTCAATCACTTAGGTCTAAAGGTTGGATGTAGTTACAAACAGATTCAAAACCAAATTTAAAAATAACAATGAGATCACGAAAGAAATTGCATCTGAATATTTACAATTGAATAAGCACTTATATGAAAAAACCTACTTACTTGTCTTCTGTTAATTGTTTAGACAACGAAATAGGTTCTATTTTTGATAGTTTTCAGCGAGTTGAAGAACAGCATATTCGATGGCGTGACTACGTGAAGCAAACTTTCGTGTTGCTATCTGAGTGTCCATCCACCTGACTATGTCGTCTCTGATTGTAACTTGAAGTCTTATTTTCCCCATTTTGACCACCCATATGATTCAATTTATACTAGTTCTCTTATCTAATTTGAATCAGCGATAATGTATGAGCTTAGTACTAAACAGGTTTATTTCTGTTTGTGTTCACTGATACATCATCATACACAATAAAGCAAAATTGTATGCAAAAATAATAAAACAAAAATTTTTTTGATAACAGATAAACAAACTTACCGTAACAGCAATATTTAGGTGTAACACAAATACATCATGGAGCCTTTTTATGAACGTCTTTGAAGCAATAAAAAATAGGCGCAGCATACGAAGTTACTCAGATAAAAGGGTAGAAGATGAAAAACTTTTACAAGTACTAGAAGCAGCTAGGCTATCTCCTTCAGCTGTAAATTACCAGCCTTGGCATATTATTGTCGTTAAAGATAGTGTAAATAAAGAAGAATTATCAAAAGCATACCCACAAACATGGTTCAGCAAAGCACCAGTAATAATTGCTGTTTGTGTAGACCCACATAAAGCGTGGAGGAGAAAAGACGGAGAAGAAATCTGGAAAGTTGACGGAGCCATTGCCATGCAATCGATGATACTTACAGCGTATGAGTTAGGATTAGGCACATGTTGGGTATGTGCATTCGATGAAAATATAGTAAAAACTGCACTGAAAATTCCTGACAACATACGTGTAGTAGCCATGACACCGCTAGGTTACCCGACTGAACAAAAAGGACAAGTTACAGACAGAAAAACGCTAAATGAAATAATTCACTACGAAAAATGGTAACAAACCATACAATAACAAATAAAAAATAACCTAAATTACCTCATCGATACAAACTATACATCGTCAAAAAACAAAAAATCACATATCTAAAAAAAGGTTATAAAAGAAATAATAAACTATAGAGGGGTGTGCATTATTCTTGTTTTTAGCAATTTTTTGATTTCTTTTGTCAACCCCAATTTTTGCTTAAAAAAGAACAATCACCAAAAAATACACAAAAACAAATTGTGCACACCTCTATAAACTATAAAAAAGATAACTAAGTAAATTAATACTAATCGTAATTTGTTTTCAAGTACAACTATTGAACATCATTTTTCTGTCAAACACAGGATAAAAATTATTAACTCGGCTCATGAAAAATAGTATAAGGGAATCTTTATGCAATTATGGAGACTTCGTTTATCTATGGTCGCCACTTTGGCGCTTATTTTCGGTTTATCAACACTAGTATTTAGTGTTGTTTTAACCTTAACAGGAACTTTTAGCCTGTTAACAATAGGTGTTCTTGTAGTAGCATTTAACATCATTCAGTGGCTCATAGGACCATACCTTGTCGGAGCAATATATCGTGTTAGAGAAATGAGAGCAGAAGAAAACCCACGTCTTCATCAAATAGTTACAGATCTTAGCAGAAAAAGCGGCATAGCAGCACCTAAACTAATGCTTGCTCAGATTCCCATGCCAAACGCTTTTGCATATGGATCTCCACTTACAGGCAACCGTGTTGCAGTAACGCAAGGTTTGCTTAGTAACCTCAACGATGGCGAAGTTGAAGCCGTTTTAGGACACGAACTTGGTCATCTAAAACACCGAGACGTACAGGTAATGATGGTAGTTAGCTTCTTACCAGCACTATTCTACTACATTGGCTATTCTTTAATACTATCAGGCATATTTGGCGGAAGACAAAGCCGAGATAATAGTGGAGGAGGCGCTTTAATAGGTATAGCGCTTATGGCACTTAGCTGGGTACTAAGTTTATGTACATATTATATTAGCAGACTACGTGAATATTACGCTGACAGACATAGTGCATCAGTGGTACAGGACGGCGCAAATAAGCTTAGTACAGGATTAGCAAAAATTGTTAATTCAAGCGCAAGAATACCTACAAAGCAGCAAGAACAATCAAAAAGTATGAACGGCTTCAAATCACTATTTATCACTAACCCAGATACGGCACGCGCAGATGCAGCCGCAGTACACGCATACGCAAATAGCGATAGCAGATTGGTCGATGAAATCCTTGCAAAGGAAATTACCTTCGGAGATAAACTTATAGAAGCACTCTCTACACATCCAAACATAGTCAAACGACTTCGGGCACTTCAAGAATTAAGCAAAAATCCAAATGCATAACAACCGCCACATCGTTTCTTTTTCACGTCTCTATTTATTTTATGTATTTGGGGAAAAGTTAAAACGGTAAAGCATATTCATTAGCAGAGGGAACTGGCTTTGGAAATGCAAAAGATATTTCAACAAATCGAGAAGCTCAAACCAGAGATGATCAATACACTAATGCAATTAATCCGTATACCCGCTATTGGACCTGAAAGCGGCGGTGAAGGAGAATACAAAAAATCCGTTGCACTTATGCAAATTTTATCTGAGGTAGGGTTTGATAAAATTGAACGCTATGACGCAACAGATCCTCGAGTACCATCAGGTAAGCGCCCAAATATTGTAGCATATCTAAATGGAGAAAATAAGTCTCCAAAATTATGGATAGTTACTCATCTAGATGTTGTGCCCGCTGGAGAACAAACCCTGTGGACCGTTACAAAACCATTCGAACCAATTGTTAAAGATGACCGTATTTATGGTAGAGGTAGTGAAGATAACGGACAATCACTAGTGGCTTCCATTTATGCGGTAAAAGCGTTAAATCAGTTAAAGATAAAGCCTAAACGATCATTGGCTTTAGCATTTGTTTCCGATGAGGAACAAGGTAGCTTGATGGGCATCCAACACCTAATTAACCAAGGAGTCTTCGAAAAAGACGATCTAGTTCTAGTTCCTGACAGTGGCAATCCAGTATGCGATTTTATTGAAGTAGCAGAAAAAAGCATACTATGGTTTAAAGTTACAACATATGGGAAGCAAATTCACGCTAGTATGCCTAGCAAAGGCTTAAACGCCCACCGTATAGGAATGCAAGTATCTTTAGCCTTAGATGATATGTTGCATAGCAAATATAATTTAAGAAATGAATATTTTAGTGACCCAACAAGTACTTTTGAACCAACTAAAAAAGAGAAGAACGTAGAAGCCGTAAACATTGTGCCAGGCGAAGATATTAACTATTTTGACTGCCGTATTTTACCGAATTATGATGTTGAAAAAGTTATCTTAGACATTCAAAACCTTACAAAACAATATGAAGAGAAAACAGGAGCAAAAATCAAAGTTGAGGTTATCCAAAAACAAGTTTCACCACAGCTTCTTGAAGGTAATACTGCAGTTATTGATTTACTTAAAGATACATTAAAACAGGCTAAAAATTTAGATGCCAGAATAGGAGGCATTGGAGGAGGAACATGCGCTGCATTCTTCCGAAAGCATGGTATTCAAGCAGCAGTATGGAGCACAATAGATGAACTTGCTCATCAACCTAATGAATATGCAAAAATTCAAAATCTTGTAGAAGATGCAAAAATATATGCATTGTTAGCTATCAACTAGTACAAATAAACCTCTCTATTGCCGCTCTTCAACCTTTTATTGTAAACATTTTTAACATAATAGGTATGTAATCCAAATATAGGTTAGGAGGCATCGGGGTTGAATAAGACAGATAAAATAATTACCCAAGCACATAAAGAAGGCAGAAAAGTGTTGCTTGAACCAGAAGCAAAGGCAATTTGCACAGAATACGGCATTCCTGTAACAAAATATGAGGTAGCAAAAAGTGAGCAAGAAGCAGTTGATTTTGCTAAACACATTGGTTACCCAGTTGTCTTGAAGATAGTTTCACCGCAAATAATTCATAAAAGTGAAGCTGGAGGCGTAAAGGTCAACCTAAAAGACGACCCTGAAGTAAAAGAGGCATACCATAATATTTTAAAAAATGCTAAAAAATACAACTATAACGCAACCATTACAGGAATACTAATTCAGGAAATGGCACCTCAATCAACCGAGATAATAATTGGCGCAGTAAAAGACGCCCAGTTTGGACAAACACTAATGTTCGGATTAGGAGGCATATTTGTTGAACTACTTAAAGATGTTACCTTTAGAATTGCACCTATAACCGAGCAGGACGCATTTGAAATGATCTCAAGTGTCAAAGCTTACCCACTACTTAAAGGCTACCGAAATGCACCACCTGCAGACATCAAAGCCATTACGGAGCTATTGCTAGCTACCTCAAAACTGGTTATGACGCATCCTGAAATAAAAGAAGTTGATCTTAACCCAATTATGGCTTATGAAAAAGGCGCAAAAACCGTAGACGCCCGAATAATCTTAGAATAAAAACTCAAGTTAGCTAATCTATATCGATCAATCCATATTATTAATCAATTAATATTCAGTTAAATTTACAGACTTTATCATGAAAGAAGACGATAAAATGGCTAAATTATTAGCCTACGTTTAACTTAGTTATTGACATAACCTTTCTATACAATATTGCAATTATTTTTATAGGTAAATGGTGAGTTTTTTGTCGCAAGATAAATCTCAATACCAGAAGTTATCTAAAGAAGAAGAAAGTGTAATAGTTCATAAAGGAACTGAAGCGCCATATACAGGTAAATTCTACGCGTTCTGGGAGAAAGGCACATATATTTGTAGAAGATGCGGTACGTCGCTTTATCGCTCTGAGAATAAATTTGAATCAGATTGCGGATGGCCAAGCTTTGATGAAGAAATTCCAGGTGCAGTTAAAAAACAACCTGATCCCGATGGTTACCGAACTGAAATAATATGCAGCAAATGCGGCGCTCATTTAGGCCATGTCTTTACAGGTGAAATGTTCACTAGGAAAAACACTCGCCACTGTGTAAATTCAATCTCAATGGAATTCATTCCTGACAAACAAGAAAAACCAAAAACATAAAAAATTAAAAAGTTATAAAGCAAGTTAATTAGTAGCTGAAATTTAAAGAACCGTATCGATTGAAAAACTTGGTTACTAACACGCCAGCTTAATAATAGAACCGGTTAGATTTAGACCTGGAAATTAAGTTTTAAGATTAGACTATCCAGATAGTAAGTAATGCGCTTGTTAAGAGTACTTATATTTTAGAAAAAGGTTCTTTAGTATTGTTTACTGATTGTTTGGAAGTTTTCTCTTTGGAGCAGACTTTTAGGATTGGTATTTCTGGTTCTTATGGTGGCATGAATCTTGGAGATGAGGCAATTTTACAAAGCATTATTGCCCAGTTACGGGCATCCTTATCTGTAGAGATAACTGTTTTTAGTCGTAATGCAGAAGACACAAAGCAACGTCACAAAGTCGAAAGGGTTATTCAAGTTCGCGATTTAACGCGTGTTGAAGTACGTCCAGAAATTCAACGTCTTGACCTTTTAATTCTTGGTGGCGGAGGTATCCTTTTTGATACTGAAGCAGAAATTTTCCTTCGAGAAATCGAAATTGCTAACGAAGAAGGCGTACCTACAATGGTTTACGCTGTAAGCGTTGGACCGTTAAGCAATGAAAATACAAAAAAAAGGATAAAGAAGGTTCTAAGTACTGTTAACATAATTACGGTACGTGAAAGGGAAGCGAAAAAAGCATTAGAAGAAATTGGTGTAGACCAAGACATAATTGTCACTGCAGACCCAGCATTTTTACTAGAACCTGAGCCGCTGCCAAAAGATATTATTGAACAAAAACCAGTATGTGAAAAACCTCGACTAATAGGCATATCAGTACGAGAACCAGGTCCTGCTGCACCGAACTTAGATCCCTCGTTTTACCATAACTTGATTGCAAACGCTGCTGATTTTGTAATTAACCGATTAGATTCATCAGTAGTTTTTGTACCTATGGAACGACAAGTATTAGATGTTCAAAATTCGCATGCAGTACTATCTAAAATGTTTAGACCTCAATGTGCATGGGTTTTAAAAGGGGAATATACACCTGGTCAATTACTCACTTTTATGAAAAAATTTGACTTCGTTATCGGGATGAGACTTCACTTTCTCATTTTTGCAGCACTACAGGGAATACCATTTGTTGCTTTACCATATGCTTCAAAAGTCAGCGGACTACTTGACGAATTAAAAGCACCCATGCCACCCCTTAACCAAGTAAATGCTGGGCTTCTGATTTCATATATTGACCAAGCATGGGATGAACGAAACAAAACTATAAGCCAAATCCAGCAACATATAATTGAACAAAAAAAGCGTGCTCAAGAAAATAATCGACTGGCAGTTGAACTGTTAACAAGCAGCAGATCAAACCGTACAAAATTGAACATAAAATGAGAAAGCAAAGGTCAACAAACTAAGGAAGTGAAAACCTTACCTATTGTTAAACAACCTACAAGCGTAATTACAATTCCCCAGCGAACCGCTAAGGTAGTATGTGGATATGATGTGTTGGTGGTTGGCGGTGGCCCTTCTGGATTAGGTGCAGCATTAGGCGCAGCAGATGCAGGAGCAAAAGTAGCTTTAGTAGAACAATATGGGTTCCTTGGTGGACATGCAACAGCTGCGTTACTTGGAACCTTTGCAGCATATCACACTTTTTCATCAACTAATAAAGAAATAGATGAAACGGGGTTATTTCCCTCAGACCACGGATTAGGGAAACCTGTTGTTAAAGGAGTACTTTCAAAGATTATAGAGCGTCTAGTGCAAATAGGAGGCGCGATTACACCAACCATAAAAACAGGTTATACAGTGCCCTTTGACTCAGAAGCGTTTAAACAGGTAGCTTTAGAGATGGTTGAAGATGCAGGTATAGAAGTTCTTTTTCATGCATTTGCCAGCAGCGTTATAGACTGTGGCAATACTAAGAAAGTACTTTTTGAAACCAAATCAGGTCCAGTGGCAATTGAGGCAAAAGTAATTGTTGACTGCACAGGAGATGGGGATATAGCTGCTTATGCAGGTGCCCCATACGAGATAGGACGTAAAGAAGACAGATTAACACAGCCAATGACACTTCTTTTTTTACTAAAATGTTTTCAGCCAGACCAATTTAGAGAATATGTTAAGCAAAATCCAAACCAATGGAATGGTGTACAAGGACTTGAGGCACTAATTCGACAGGCAACAGCTAAAGGGAAGTTAAATCTACCTCGTGAAAACATATTATTTTTTGGAACTACTCGAAAAGACCAATTAAGCATAAACAGTACTAGAGTTACCAAAGTATTGGGTACAAATGTATGGGATCTAACTTATGCAGAAATTGAAAGTAGAAAACAGATGGTGCAGATTGCAAACTTCCTGCGAG
>CAYSWL010000042.1:0-18973 GCA_964434745.1 uncultured Candidatus Bathyarchaeia archaeon
AGACAAAACATGCTGAAAGTTGACCTATACTGGTACCTGCGTTAAATAACGTTGGCGTATTTGGCAAAAATTCAAGTTTTGCCATCATATCATAAAAAATTTTTTCACTTTGTTGGGCGTCTTCACCGAATTGTGTATCGATTTTTGAGATAGATTTAGCAACTCGTTCAAAAAGGTTTGTTGGAGCTTCTATGATTATGCCCTGTTCATCTCTGAGCAGATAACGTGCTCTGAGAACTTCCATGGCGTTTATTGTCAGTTTTGGTTCTATACCCAGTAAACTACGCAAGGTGCGCAGTTCTTCTTTTTTCTTTCTAAAGTCTTCATAAGATAAAGCGACTTTTTCGTAACCTTCTTGTCTTAAAACTTCTATTACAAAATCTTGTACATCTTCAACGGAAGGTATTTCATTTTCAAAGCGGCTCTCTAAAAGTTTTACGACCACACGGGTTATCTTTTCTGCTTTATCGCCATTTCCCAGCTCCACAGCCAAAAAAGCCTTATGAACAGCGCTTTTAATACGTTCAGAATCAAAATCAACGACTCGGCCGTCTCGTTTTTTAATTTTCGAAAACATGCCTATCAAATAAAATTGAACCTCAAGTTCTAATATAAAGCTTTCAAATACCCTTAATAGAATACGGATAGTCCAAGACATAAAAAATTCAAAGGGCTAGTTTAACAAAGAGCAAACGATTAAAATTTAGATGTCTATTGTATAAAGCGCAAACAAATTCACATCCATACCGAGAGTTTGGTTAGATTATTTTGACAAAAATGAACTGGACCTTTTGGTTGAATAATTGAAGTCTTAGCAGATAAATTTACGTTATAGAATTTTATGAACAAATTTTACATATAACTGGCTAAAAAATTCAAGTTCATTTGGAAATAACTATAAGTAAATATTACGATCTGCACATAGTGGCTGCTGCATATTTGTTGAATTAGTTTGATAAATTACTCTTAGTTTTATTCAACGAACGATGCTTACGCATAATGCACTTGTCCATAACTACAAGTAACCCGGCTTTTCTAGCAGCCTCTGCAGCAACTTCATTAATGATCCCAGATTGCATCCAAACTACAGCTAGTGTTCCATGGGCTTGCTTTATTTTAATAGCCTGTTCGACTACAATTGGTACATCTTCTGAACGTCTAAATATATTGACTACTTCTATTGTTTTTTGAATATTAACAGGCATATCTAGTAAGCTTTTGTAACTTTTTTCACCCAAAATTTTGTCTGCAGTAGGGTTTACGGGGATGATTTTATAACCATGAGCTTTTAAATAGAAACCTACTTGGAAACTAGGTTTTTCAGGTTCCTTTGAAAGACCAACAACTGCTATTACTTTGTAGTCGTTAAGAATTTTTTCTAAGTCTTCTTGCTGACTCAAATGTTTCACCTGCTTTGTAATGTACAGAAGTTCAAACAAAAGAAATCTTCACAGGCTAATAAGAATTGCCGAAGAAGGAAAAAGTATTGGTTAAGGTGCGCTGCTAAGTTTAACTTCGAAGAAACGCTGCTTGCTATCACGAAGTGCAAACAAACGGATCACATCACCGACTCTTTTACTCCTTATTATACGGACTAGGTCCTCAATTGTATGTGTTTCAGCATTATCTACTTCGAGGATAATGTCTCCAGGCGCCAGTCCAGCGGCTTCAGCAGGACTACCCTCAGCTATGCGTGAAATTATCACACCGTGAGAAACCGGTAAGCCATAATAACGTGCAATATCTGCATTTAGACTTAAACCTACCACGCCAAGCCAAGGTCGTCTATCAATGCCTTGAGTAAAAATTTCTGTGGTGTACTGTTTAGCAGAATTTATTGGTATTGCAAAACCTATACCCTGCGCATAGGGTATTATTGCAGTATTTATGGCTATAATTCTACCTTCTGTGTCTATTAATGGTCCACCACTATTACCGGGGTTGATTGCAGCATCGGTTTGAACTAGGTTTTCGATAAGCCCACGTGCAGATTCGATAGTTCTGTTTATTGCACTTACTACACCTGAAGTTACGGAAGGTCCGCCTGTTAGCCCGAATGGGTTACCAATGGCATAAACTCGTTGGCCTACCCGAAGTTTGTTAGAATCTCCAAGTTCAGCTGCTTGAAGAATCTTACCATTACTATCAACTTTTATGACTGCAATATCATGTACATTAGATGAACCAACTATTATGCCTTCGAGTACTTCACTGTTCCATAAAGTTATGCTTATTTTTTGGGCGCCACCAACTACATGGTTATTGGTAAGTATTAGACCTTTTTCGGCGTCAATTATAGTTCCCGACCCCATGCCACTTACTGGCACGGTCTGATAAAATAGATTATGAACTAACCGAGTAGTGCTTATGTTAACTACACTTTTTGTAACTTTTTCTATGATGTCGAGTACGTTTTTTTCGTCGCGTTCAGACAATTAGTCTGCACTTCCAATGAAGCTATTCTAAAACAGGTTTAATAGTGTTTCAAGCCTAAAGGAGATCACAGAAATTGCAGTCTGCTACTGCAGGTTTCTGATTTTGCCGACATAGTTCGCACATTAACCCTTTTTTACGCATTAAAGTACATGCTTCACAGAAAAGGCGCATTACCTCTACCTGTTGAGCTGTATGCATAGGCTTAGCAACCAGCAATGAGGCCATCTGGCTGATAACAGTCTGAACCTCAGGTACACCTTCAATAGAAATTAATGTACCTCTAACCCGCTTGTTATACTTGCTCACCGCAGATTGGGTAATACCTAAAATTTCTGCAATCTGAGTCTCTTTGAGCTCATGTTTTTCGCGAAGCGTATTAGCAAGTAACGCCCGTATTGCAGGTGAAACAGTTTTAACAGCAACCTCGCATGGAGTAAGCAATTTTCCACCAGATGGGCTATTTTGTTGGGAAAATCTATATAAACATGCCGTACGTCATTTTTTATGACATACGTACTAACGGGTATCCCACAAGCTGGCGTTTGTGTCAGCAAATTTGTTTTCCGTTAGAAGCGTATGTTAAGGAAAGGATGAAAAATCCATGAAACGTGATGATACGCTTGGTCGGCATAGGGATGCGCAAAGTCAAAGCATAACGGAAATCTTGGTAACACTTGATAATCGATGCAAGAACTGTAAACCTGTTACACCTCTTGAATGCATAACTAGTTGCAGTGTTTGGAAATTACGCAATGAACTTCGGCGACTTTCAGAAACAATGGAAAACCCTAACTTCATGAAAGATTTACTTAATGTACTTAAAAATGACACACGACTACAGATTCTGCAAGCCATAGACAAAGGACACTACTCGATAGATAAACTTCAGCAAGAACTCAAAAAAAATGGGTACTTACACAGTCAAGATACGTTAGCTGAAGAATACATACGTCCACTACTAGATGTGGGTTTGGCAGCAGAAGCACAAGAAAAGTTTTATGCCACAACATTTGGTGGCAGACTCACAGATTTAATTGAAAATATACCTGAATTTGTCAGCTTTTTGCCAGCACGCAGTGAATGTCATGAAGAAAACATATTGCGCACACTTATTGCTGGACCAAAAACCTTTGAAGATATTGAAACAATAGTTTCCCCGAAAATTGTCTCTCGTGTAGTAAAGCGCCTTAAAACATCAGACCTAATAGAAACACCAGAAGAAAGAGATTATATATTCTTCTTCAGATCCAAACGTGATCCATCTAAAGAAACGCTTAATGCAACGGAAAACAAAGTGTATACAAACATTGCAGAAGAAGGAATATCTGCCAAGAAACTTGCCTTAAAAACTGGGCTCTCTTTACGTCGAACCTATAAATACTTAAGGGGACTAAAAGGCAAAAAGCTAGTCTTTGCCCGAAAAACACCTAAAACATACGCGCTAACTGAAAAAGGTGAACGCGTTGCATGGCTGCTAGATGAAATGCACAAACTAGTCGAGGAGACGCTTAATTTCTCTGAGCAGTTCGCTAAATGTCGTGAAAATTCTTAACGCTTAAATCCATATCAAAAATCTGCTATTAATGGTGGGCTGGGGCGTCATTGCCCATTCCCTTTTTTGTATGTTTAATGTATTTTTCCGGGTCCTTTTTGAAGTCGGCTGCACATTTTTGGGAACAAAAATAGTATGTTTGGCCTTGATATTTAGTTTGGCTATAGGCTGTTTCCGGCGTGATTTCCATGCCACAAACAGGATCTTTTACAGGATGATGGTCTTCTTTAGGCAATGTTACCTTAGGTTCATATCTTCTCAGAGTCTGAGCATTTATCGCCACTATCACAGTACTCAAAGACATTATTAATGCGCCAACCTGGGGAGGCAAAATAACTCCGTATCCGCTTAAAACGCCGGCAGCTAAAGGAATTGCAACTATGTTATATCCTGCGGCCCACCAAATATTTTGCACCATCTTAGAATATGTCTTCCCAGATAAGTTTATGATCTTTGGCACATCGCGTGGGTCATTTCTTACGAGAATAATATCGGCACTTTCGATAGCTACATCTGTTCCAGCCCCGATTGCTATACCAACATCAGCTGTTGCTAACGCTGGAGCATCATTTACACCATCACCAACCATCACTACTTTCTGTCCACGACTTTGAAGGTCTTTAATGCGGCTAGCTTTCTTGTCAGGCAAAACTTGCGCGAAAAATTCATCTACACCAACTTCTTTTGCAACTGAAGCTGCTACTTCGCTATTATCTCCTGTAAGCATGTAAACTTTTATGCCATTACGCTTTAGTTGAGCTACGGCATCTTTAGATTCTTCTCGAATCTGGTCAGCTAAAACGAAGGCGCCTGCAAGCTTACCGCCAATTACTGTGTAAACTACGGTATTTCCCTGCTGTTGATGTGTTTCAATTTTTGGGTCCTCTATAGAGATATTTAAATCCTGAAGAAGTCCTGGACTTCCAACATACACTTCATTACCATCAACTGTGGCATATGCACCTTTTCCCGGTAGAGCCTTGAAATTCTGCGCTTGAGGTATGTGTATGTTATATTTTTTTGCATGCTCAACTATGGCTTTGGCAATGATATGTTCAGAGTTTACTTCTATGCTTGCTGTTTGTGCTAGCAGTGTTTGTTCTGATACATATGCAATTATTTTAGTGACACCGAATTTACCCTCAGTTAAAGTTCCTGTTTTGTCAAAAACTACTGCATCTACATTTCGGATTTGTTCAAATGCTTTGCGATCACGGATAAGCATACCGCTTTTTGCAGTAATAGATGTTGATAATGCAACAACAAGAGGAATAGCTAATCCTAAGGCATGCGGGCACGCAATAACTAATACTGTGACTGTTCTTTGCAGTGCCACATCGGTATTAGCTAAAAACCCCCATATGATAAAAGTGACTATTCCTACGGCAACTGCTGCGTAGAAGAGCAATGCAGCGGTTCTATTTGCTAAGTCTTGAGTGCGAGATTTGCTTTGTTGAGCTTGCTTTACTAGGTTTATTACCTGTGCAAGATAAGTTTCTTGGCCAGTTTTTGTTATCTTAATTTGTAATGATCCATCTCCGTTAACTGCACCTCCGATTACTGTTTCACCTAAAGTCTTTTGGATAGGTTTAGATTCACCTGTTAACAGAGCTTCGTTTACTGATGATTCACCAGATGTAACTGTGCCGTCAGAGGGTATTTTTTCACCTGGACGTACTAACACTAAATCTCCAGCTTGTAACTGCGCTACGGAAACATCTACAATTTGACCTGCTTTGAGCAAGTGCGCTTTAGTGGGCATAATTCTGGCGAGTTCTTCAAGTGCACTAGAAGCACCCATTACACTTTTAGCTTCTATCCAGTGTCCAAAAAGCATTATGTCAATTAATGTTGCTAATTCCCAGAAAAAATCCATTCCGCCTATTCCAAATACGGTTGCTGCAGAGTAAAAAAAGGCAACGGAAATAGCTGTACCTATTAGAGTCATCATTCCAGGCTGCTTGTTGCGAAGTTCCTGAACCATGCCTTGTAGAAACGGAGTGCCTCCGTAGATGTAAACTATTGTAGATAAAATAAGTAGGATCGGATTTTGGTATGGAATTGCTAAAAATGTAAGATTTAGCCAAATTTGTATAGAATGAGAAAGTAGTAAAATAGGAACTGTAAGTATTAGAGAGACTATAAGTCTCTTCTTAAACATCTGTAAATGGTGCGCGTGATGCGCCATAAAATTACATCTCCGTTAAGAAGAAAAAGAAAGTAACAATATTATTCTTATTGTAAAAAAAGTGGTTTAAAGAAAAGAAAGATAAGTGAAGATTTTATCCGGGTGCACCGTGGAAGGGGACATCTTCCCAGAGCATTTTCCACCAGTCATCTTCAGTTAGGGTTTCACCGCGCACAATTACATCTAAGACCTGTTTAAGCAGTTCGTGGTGTCTTTTTTCATCATTAAGTATTGAGTTAAGCAGGAAAGCAACTTTCTTGTTTTGGATAGTGGGCAACATTTTCTCTAGTTTTTGAATAAGTTCAGATTCCATTTTAATGTGTTTTTCTACCAGTTCACGTTGTTCATCTAAATTGCCTTGGTTCATTGCCTGTGAAGTAGTAGTTAAGAGAACAATTGCAGAAGCATAAAGCTCTGCATGCTTAACTGAATCCAGCGAAATGCCCTTCAAGACTGCTTTGACGGGAGCATTATTGATGTTTTTTATACCCGCATTTACTGAGTTGACAATTTTATTTTCATTTGCGATTTGGAGCTTCATAAACTCTATAAGTTGCTCTTTTGAGGCACTCATAATCTTTTGCTTCCCACATAGAATCCTGATACAATGCGAATAAGCCTTTCGGAAGATGCAATTAACAAAAACATATTAAAAATATAAGAAAGGAATTAGAAAACGGTTAAGTTTCAAAGCTATACGTAAGAGAGATTATATAATCTACAGATAACTATACTTTTATCTACTCGTATAGAAGCATAAACAAAGATTATCTTAACTGTCGAAGTGTTTATTCACTTCAAAGAATATGTTGATATATTATAAATTGTCTGCAGGAATAGCTATGGAAAAACCGGTCTTGTTAAGATGCCCAGTTTGTGGAATTCAATTGGATGTACAAAGCCCTGAGAAAAGGATGGAGTTAATCTGTCAGAGTTTTGGGGGTAAAAAATACTGCTTCTGCAGCCATAACTGCAGGCAACACTTCACAGATTATCCTAAAGTTGCATATTTCTCGATGGAAATCGGCATATCGAATGATATCTCAACATACAGTGGAGGATTAGGTGTTTTAGCAGGAGATATAATCAAGTCCAGTGCAGATTTAAGGCTGCAAATGATAGCATTAACCCTTGTAAGCCGAAAAGGATACTTTAGGCAGAAAATTAACGCCAATGGTGAACAAGAAGAATACCCTGATGAATGGGATCCAGCTAATACTTTGACTTTACTTCCAAATAAAGTGGAAGTAAATATTGAAAACCGAAAGGTGCTAGTTCAAGCTTGGCTTTATGAGTATCAAAGCCCTACAGGAGGCATGGTACCTATCCTATTCATCGATACCGATGTAGAAGGAAATACTCCTGAGGATAGAAAAATTACTGATCATTTATATGGCGGAGACAAATACTACCGACTTAAACAGGAAATAATTTTAGGAATTGGCGGTGTAAAGCTGCTTCGGAAATTGCCGTTTAAAATTGGAAAATTCCACATGAATGAAGGCCATCCTAGCTTGCTAACTTTAGAGTTGCTTAGAGAAAACAACATGAATAGTGAAAAAGTGCGCAACATGTGTGTTTTTACAACACATACACCTGTAGGAGCAGCATTTGACAAGTTCCCATATGATGTCGCCCAACGAGCAATAGGCAACGATTACTCTCTTGAAGACATAAAACAGTACGCTGGCGAAGATGGTTTGAATACAACACAGCTAGCCTTAGAGTTAAGTAAGTATATTAACGGGGTTTCTAATGCGCATGTTGAATATTCCAAGAAGCTTTTCCCCGGACGCTATATCCGCTCTATTACTAACGGTGTACACTCTTATACGTGGACATGTCGCTACTTTAGGGAACTTTTTGACAAATACATTCCAAGCTGGTCATCTGAATCCATATTGCTTGTCAGAGCTACAGACATTCCTAATCGAGAAGTTTGGGATGCCCACATGATGGCAAAAAATCTTATGATAGACTATGTGGCAAAAAGTACAGGCGTCCAACTAGATCCGAAGGTGCTAACTTTAGGGTTTGCCAGAAGAGCAACTGGATACAAGCGTGCTAGCCTTATTTTCTCTGATTTGCGCAGATTAAAAGAAGTTGACAGAAGAGGACCAATCCAGCTAGTTTTTGCAGGCAAAGCGCACCCAATGGATACAGAAGGCAAGAAACTCATAAAGCAAATTCATGACTACGCTAACATCCTTAAAGATGAAATTAAAGTTGTTTATCTTGAAAATTATCGGATGGATGTGGCTGCAAAACTTACCTCAGGAGTAGATGTATGGCTTAATACACCGTTACCACCTATGGAGGCCTCAGGTACTAGTGGTATGAAAGCAGCCCATAATGGCGTTATTAACTTTAGCATTCTTGATGGTTGGTGGGTCGAAGGCTGTGTTGAAGGCGTAACAGGCTGGGGCATAGGACCACACCCTGACGAAATCATAGCTGAAAGCGAACGCCGAGAATTAGAACTCCATGATCTATACAGCAAACTAGAATACCTTATCGTACCAACCTATTATAAACGAAGAGACAACTGGATTGCACTAATGAAAAATTCTATCTCGAGAATAGCTTACTATTTCCAAACCCAAAAAGTAATGCGCCGATACATTATTGAAGCTTACAACATGTAAACATACAATCAAATTATTTTCTTTTTTCTATAGCTATGAGTAATTTACTGACCTTAAAACTAACTGCGTTCATATTGAGTTTTAATAAATATAGGAGTTACGCATTTGGGTTGTGTTGATTGCAGAAATGTGCATATTTGTGTATTGAATAGGGGTGTTTTTTGCTGTTTATCAGTTAATTTTTAGCTCAATCATAATTAGATTATATGTCAACTGCGCAACTCCTAAAATAATTAAAATTTATTGGAAGTGAACTTGGGGTAACGTATTTACTATGAAAAAAATTGTGCCAAATTCATCTACATCTACAGCTATGTCGTTAGCATAAAAATAGTATACTTTAAATCTCCAGATAATCGTGCGAGGGGTTTTATTGGTGCGGTCACCGGGATTCGGACCCGGGTCGTCAGGTTGGGAACCTGATGTCCTAACCAGGCTGGACTATGACCGCAATTGCTTCTTTGTGTTAAACATTGCATCGGTTTGTGCGTGATTACTATTTATCTACTAGGTCAATACACCTATTATTTCTAAAAGATAAATCTTCTCTGAACCCATCCTATGTATTGACTTTTCACATTGTAATATTTGCTATTAACTTTTTGCTGTACAATTAGTTAAGCGTATTTTTTGGATATAGATTGATTAAGAGAAAAAAGTATTTTATTAAAATGTGAAATTTGTATAGAAAGTGAAATTTTCACATTTTGATACTTTTTAATATATTATGTCAGGGAATACAATTTGTACTGAAATAAATGATTTTATTTTAGAATTCTGTCAGCATCAACTGTGTATCCTGCTGCAGTTAATTCTCGTATGAGAGCAAGTTTCCAGCTGTCACGGTCGTCAAACGCAATTGATTTGATTCCTTCGAAGTCTGTTGGCGCTTTAAAATTTGAGCATTCTATGTAAAAGCTAATGACATTTTCTTTGGTGAGTTTGCCTAAGAAGAATCCAAGAGCGAAAATCACGTCTTGATGGGGTTGAAGATAACGCTTAGTTGGTGATTCATTTTTTTCGTATGCAAAATCATCAGGAGAGAGCAAAACAATTGCGAATCCTATATCAGAATAATCTGCATAGCGTTCAACAAGTTTTCGCCCCTGACTAGGCTGCTCTCTCATTACTACAGGCACTAAACCTAGCTTTGATAAAGCTGTGGTGATTGATTGCTTTAACTCAACATCTGAACCTGATATGACAAATATTCTTTTTCGCGTGTTTTCTATGCCTGAAGCTATACTAGAGGATGAAGCTGAAGGGGTAGTCTTTACTGGTGGCAAATATTTTTCGGTACACAAATATGCACCTTTAACTTTGCCTTTGATGACACTGTCAATGAGGTATTTTTTATCTTTAGCTACGATAAGGTTTTCTTGGTTAGGTAAAAATAGTTTGTCAGCGGTTTCATAAGACCAAAATAGAACCGCTTTGACTACTTTAAGAGAACTAAGCAAGCGACCCATAAACCAAAACTGCTGTCCAGAAGTAAAAGGCGTAGAAAAAGTGCGCACTAGCTCTTCTTGAGTAAGATTAAAGCGTATGCCAGACTTCTCAGGTTCAGCATATTCCACATATACGTGATACTTAGGGATAGGCAAACTAATCAGCCCTAAACAGTATAACTAAACACAAAAACCTTACCCCATCAATAAAGTATTGTTTGAGTCAAACAAAAAGTAGCATATCAAAATTTTCAACTAAAGATAAGAATATTTCAAAGATAAATATTGAAGATGTAAATAGTAGAAGTCATGTAAAAGCACCGCTCAGCAATAATTTAAAGCATGTTAGATTTTATTCATGTTTTTAACTTGTATAAGATATGTTTAGGCTTGTTGAATAGATTTGGTGATTGTTAGAGCATTTCCTTGAATTTCTATCTGTAGTTTATCGTTTTCTTGAAATGGAAAGGTACCGTCTCGTGCTATTTCAGTGGGTATATAGATGAAAAACCTATCGTATGTTTTTTTGGCAGTTTTGGTTTTTCGGTTGATGAATGTTCCTATTCCGGTTTTCATTTTTGTTCCTTATTTATGTACAGATTATTTACTCACATGACCTTTTCCAGTACATAATTTATGTACATAATTTAGTAGCAAAAGTATTTAAAGAAAAACAACTATAAACATATTAGAAGAATACATGAAAGCAATCAGCTCTTATCAAAATAATGATGCCAAAAAGTGCTTGACGAAGCTACAGCATACAACACAATTTAGAAACTATAAGTGGCATATTGGCGAATTAAAAATGACAGATATTTTGACAAGTCTGGGTCTTTCGTGCAGACAAACTAGGGTTTATTTAGCGCTACTAAAAATTGGAGAAGCAAAAGCAAAAACAATAGCAGATTACTCAGCAGTAAATCGACAAGAAATCTACCGAGTCATAGAAGATCTAGAACACATTGGTTTTGCGCAAAGAAACATATGTATACCAACGACATTCTCGGCAACACCAATAGACGAGGTTGTTAAGATACTAATTGAACAAAAAGCAGCCGAATTGAATAAACTACGCCAAAAAACCAAACAACTAACCAAATTTCAAACCACCTGCGCCACAATAACATTGCCAATAGATAAAAAGCCAACCATAGGCACTATATTTGAAGCCGATAGAGCCAAAAAATACTCCTTAACAACCCAAAATGTTAGCCAAACTATAGATATAATTACTAGCTGGAAACGCTTTAAACAACTAACCACAATGCTTGAAAATCAACTACAAAACGCATTCCAAAAGGGGGTGCACATACGTATAATAACCGAAAAACCGCCTAACTACACCCTACCGGACTGGATAGCAAATATACAAAATGAACCCAAACGTGGAAGCTTGAAACTAAAAATATTACAAAGTCCAGCAACAGTAGCTATATCCATATTTGAACAAGCAATAGCAGCCATAGCTTTTGACCCAAACACACGCTTAACAAAAGGCCCAGACCTATGGACCACCAACCCAACACTACTAACACTAAGCCAAACACATTTCAACAACATATGGAAAACAACAAAAACAAGACAAATAAATCACAAATGTAACAAGGTAGCGTTACATTAAACCGCTCCTGCAAAAATTAGCAACTATAAACTAACAAGTTATAGAGATTCTGCGAACGTTTTGAAACTAAAAATCGCGTTTTATAAAAAAGAAAAAATTTTTGGACAGAACTATCGCCAAGACAAAATTCAAATTAAAAAACTAAGCAACATATCAGATAAGTTGATGTTCAGAATTTAGGTTAAAAAGCAGTAGCCTCAGGTAATATTTAAAATTCGTAACTAAAGCACATAGTTACATTAAACGAGAGCTTCTAGCAAGTAATCAACCTGCATTTTTGTTTTTAGAAACAAAATCGTTATGAGATAGCAACCTACACATTAAGCGTGCAAGGAGTAATTTGTCTATATGCCTAAAAATTTCACTTACACAGATGCAGGCGTAAATCGTGAACAGCGTCATGAATCCAAGAAAGCATTAACAAAACTGCAGTCCACTTACAAGTTCAGCCGCTTTGGGCCTGTAGTGCACCTACCGTACAGCAATATTTTCCAGTACTCAAAAGACACTTATTTAGATCTAACTATTGAAGGAGTTGGCACCAAAGTTCTCCTTGCAGAACTAGCAGACAAATATGACACCATAGGCATAGACGCAGTTGCCATGGCAGTTAACGACGTCATTCGCTCCGGAGCTACTCCGCTAGCAATCTCAGATAACATACATGCTCAAGCTAGCAATCCTCAACTAGTTAACCAATGGTTAGATGGAATAGTTGAAGGCGCCAAGCAGTCGGAATGTCCTGTTGTAAGTGGAGAAATAGGGGATGTAGCTGAAATCATCAACGGGATTTCCGCAGGTACAGGTTTTGATATGATAGTTGCCTCCATAGGTCAAGTCAGTGAAGAGAAAATTATCACTGGACAAAATATTAACTCTGAAGACGTAATCATTGGTTTACCAAGCAGTGGATTACATAGTAACGGCATAACACTTGCACGCAAAATCATGCTTAAACAATGGGGCGGAAAATATGACCCTCATGATCAGCCTGAAGGACTTGAAACTGACATAGTTAGTGAAATGCTCAAACCCACTAAAATCTATGTCAAAGAATTTCTCAAAGCTGCAGAAGCTGTTAAAATTAAAGGTGCTGTTCACATAACAGGAGACGCATATACAAAGTTTAATAACCTTGCCTGTTTCTCCGAAGGAATAGGCTTTGAGTTTGACAACTTTAAACCTCAACCAATTTTTGACCTAATTCAGAAAACCGCCGCTCAACTAGGCTTAACGATAACAGATAAAGAAATGTTCACCACCTTTAACATGGGATGGGGATTTGGCATCATCATAGACAAAGCAGATAAAGACACAGCCCTTGGCGTATTAGAGAAAAATAATGCTCAGCCGGAAGTCATAGGCAAAATCACAGATACTCCACAAGTAACAATCAAACACGGATCTAAAAAGTTAAGTTTGATGTAGAAACTTGCACTATTAATGGCGAAAGCGTTTAAATCTGTACTACTCAACAGTTAAGCCATGATATACCGCGCCAAAATTGAGGTCAGCCTCAAACCTGGACACACCGACCCAGAAGGCAATACTACCCAACGACTTTTAAAAGAACTCGGCTATAGCATAGACTCTGTTAATGTAAGCAAAACATACAATGTCAAACTCCAAGCATCAAACTCAAACGAAGCAAAAGCTAAAGCTGAAGAAATGGCCAAAAGACTCCTTGCAAATCCAACTAAAGATAATTACTCTATTACTGTTGAGGAGCAAAAATGAGCCTCTATATACGCTCAAAGACCCATTTCGCAATGCATGAAACCAACTTAGCCTTGGCCACAGATCAGCAGCTTGTAGAAGTTAGTAACGAACAGGGTTTAGGACTAAACCTTGCAGAAATGAAACAAATACAGGCACACTTCAAAGCCAAAAAACGTAATCCTACTGATGTAGAGTTGCAGATACTTGGGCAGACTTGGAGCGAACATTGCTGCCACAAAACCTTCAAAGGAAAAATCCTAATAGAAGGCAGCAAAGAAGTAAACAGCCTTTTTAAAACATACATCGCTAAAGCTACAAAAGAGATTAACCCGAAATGGTGCATTAGCGTCTTTGAAGATAACGCTGGCATCATAAAATTTGACAAAGGCTATGCAATAGCAGCTAAAGTCGAAACTCACAATCACCCATCCGCAGTAGAACCTTTTGGTGGAGCAGCCACAGGTGTGGGCGGAGTAATACGTGACATTTTAGGCGTATGGGCAGACCCCATCGCATGTACTGACGTTTTAGGTTTTGGACCGCTAAATTATGATTATACCAAGCTACCGGCAGGCATGAAACATCCAAAATATATCTACATGGGCGTAACTGCAGGCATAGGCAGCTATGGCAACAATATGGGTATCCCAACAGTCAATGGTGCAATATATTTCGATGAATCATACACGGGCAATGTTGTAGTATACTGCGGCTGCATAGGCTTATTGCCACTTAAAAAATATAAAAAAGAAGCAAAAGTAGGACACTACATTGTCCTAGCCGGCGGCAAGACCGGACGCGATGGCATTCACGGAGTCACATTTGCTTCAGCTGAACTCACAGAGAAATCTGAGGAAATCAGCCGCCCAGCTGTACAAATCGCTGACCCTATTGAAGAAGAAAAAGTCACCCGCGCTATGATGAAAATTCGCGACCTCGAACTAGGTTCAGCCACAACCGACATAGGCGGCGGAGGATTATCTTCAGCAGTAGGCGAAACCGCTGATAGATATAACTGTGGGGCAACAGTTGATCTTGATAAGGTCCCGCTAAAATATGCAGGTCTAGCACCTTGGGAAATTTATGTTTCTGAATCTCAGGAAAGAATGTTTTTAACCGTACCACCTGAGAATCTAACTAAAGTTCTTGAAATTTTTGAAACTGAAGATGTTGAAGCTAACGCCATAGGACAACTCACAAACGAAAAAATACTACGCCTACGATACGAGGGCACAACTGTAGCAGAAATTGATATGCAATTTCTTTTCACACCCACTGAAGTAACCAAAACCGCAAAATTTGAAACAACGCAAATAGAAGAGCCAAAATTTGATGAACCAAAAAACCTCACTGAAACACTAATGCAACTACTCGCTGCACCAAATATTACCAGCAAAGAAAGTGTTGTACGAACCTATGACCACGAAGTTAAAGGCAACACCACCCTTAAACCATTTCAAGGACAATATGCAGGACCAAATGATGCAGCAATCCTAAAACCGCTAAATCACTCTTGGAAAGGCATAGCAATTTCATGTGGAATGAACCCAAACTATGGCAAAATTGACCCCTACTGGATGGCAGCGTCTGCCATAGATGAAGCCATAAGAAATAACCTTGCTGTTGGCGGACAACGTATTGCTATACTCGACAATTTTGTTTGGGGCAACCCAGAAAAACCAGAACGCCTGGGCTCACTAGTTAAAGCCTGTGAAGCGTGTTATGATGTAGCAGTAGCATTCAAAACCCCATTTATATCTGGAAAAGACAGCCTCTATAACGAATCGCCTCTTGGACCAATTACTCCTACATTACTAATTACAGCCGTTGGAGTAGTCCCTGACATACGACTTGCAGTCTCAATGGACACTAAAGAGTCTGGCAACCTAATCTATGTAATCGGCAATACAAACCATGAACTAGGCGGCTCAGAATACTACAAACTTAAAGGTTATTTGGGTAATTCAGTACCTAAGCTAAATGCAGGTCAAGCAAGAAAAACATATTATGCATTTACTAAGACAATAAGCAAGGGCGTCATAAAAGCCTGTCACGACATTTCCGAAGGCGGATTGGCAGTTGCAGCTGCAGAAATGGCCCTTGCAAGCAATCTAGGAATGGAAATAGATTTAAAGAAACTCCCAGTGAACGCTGTCAAACGAAATGACTTTGCACTATTTTCTGAATCTAACAGCCGTTTTCTTGTAGAAGTCGCCCAGAAAGACAAAGAAACATTTGAGAAAATAATGAAAGGAAAAATATGTGCTCAAATTGGCAAAGTCACAAAAAACTCTAACTTAACAATCAGGGGTCTAAATGGCTCAACAGTAGTAGACGCACCAGTAGCTGATTTGCGTACAAACTGGAAAAAAACATTAAGCAGTGGAGCGTAAAAAAATGAAACTACAAGATGCACAAGTACTAGTTATGCGTGTAGGTGGAACAAATTGTGATGTAGAAACTGCACGGGCATTCCAAGAAATAGGCCTAAAAACTGAAATACGCCACTTAAACGAAGTTGTCAAACAAAAAAACTTAATGGATTATCATGTGCTAGTTTTCCCCGGAGGCTTCTCATATGGCGATTACGTCCGCTCAGGAGTAATTCTAGCCCGCCTAATATCAGCAAAACTTGGCAAAGAACTACGCTCATTCATTGACGATAACCGCTTCATAATAGGCATATGTAATGGTTTTCAAGTTCTAGTTGAAGAAGGATTACTTCCAGGCTTTGATGGCATCAGCGAGTATCCTGAAGCTTCACTAGCATCGAATAATCAAGGTTACAAATGCCGCTGGATACACCTTAAAAACGAAAATAATGGCAAATGTGTTTTCACAAGCAAAATTCCACATGGAAAAGTTCTGCATATGCCTATTGCACACGGTGAAGGAAGATTTCTCTTTCCTAAAGAAAAAGAAGCAAAACTACTCGAAAAACTCTATGACAACGACATGGCAGTATTTCGGTACTGCGACAAAGAAGGCAACTATGCTCAAGGACAATACCCCGCTAACCCTAACGGTAGCTTCCACGATATTGCAGGAATATGTAACAAGGAAGGAACCATCTTTGGCTTAATGCCTCACCCAGAACGTGCATATTATTGGTGGCAACAGCCAGACTGGACTAGACAACAAAAAATGCCCCAGTATGGGGACGGAAAACTGGTATTTGACGGTGTACTAGAGCATTTAACAAAAAAGCTGTAGATCTTTTAAGTACGGCAAACCAGGCCGTGCTCCCATTTTCATAACACATCTTGAACCGACAAAGTTGCCTAATTGACCACAAGCTCGGAGGCTTTTTTTGTTCAACAATCCATATAAGAAGCCAGCACAGAAGGCATCGCCTGCACCTGTTGTATCAATAACAGATACCTTGAATGATTCAATGCTATGTTCTTCTTTACCATTAGTAACATAACAGCCTTTATCGCCCATCTTTACTGCAACAACTTTAACACCTTTATCGATAAGTAAAGCTGCACCTTTCTTTGGGTCAGATTCACCAGTTAGCTGAGCTAATTCAATACTATTAGGCATCATCACATAGCTTCGTGTTATTATCGATTCTAGTTGAGCCATACCTTTTCGGATGTAAAGAATGCCAGGGTCAAAGCTTACTTTAACGTTGGTAGGCAAGTTTGCCACTATTTCTTTCTGAGTTTCGAAGGACAGCTCACCTACAAAAGAAGACAGATGTAAAAACTGTGCTTGAGCAATATATTGCAGGTTTACTTCTTCTGGGGCAATTGTGTCATTAACACCAGATTGAATGTATAGTGCACGTGCACCTTTTTTGTCAACAAAGCCCATTACATTACCGCTGTGCCCTTTTTTTGCTTGTATAATACCGTTGGTATCTACGTGTTCTTTGCAGAAATCTGCCAATTGCAAATCACCTTCGCGGTCCAAAGCAATTTTTCCGATAAATCCAACATTTACACCAAGACGAGCTAGCCCTACGGTGGTGTTTGCTGCTGAACCACCGCAGATTTCCTCTTCACTAATGACAAAGCTTTCTTCTTCAGCATGGGCTATGCGGTCAACTTTGAAAAGCTTATCAACATTAAGCGCTCCAAAGCCTACCACACCAAAGCTGTTCATGGAAACAGCTCACGCAGAAATATTTTATATTTACCTAACTTGCCATCATAGTTGCCTGCAGAAATTGAAACAACACCTTTGACTGTAAGGGCAGCTTCGATGCCTGCTTTCATAGCAGCTTTAGCAGCATTCATATCGATTCCGCTAATGACAATTTCAGGGATAAAGTTTACACCATCTGGCACTTTGGAAACACTACCTAGCTTGGCTTTAAGTGAAGGACACCATTCGTGATTAGTAGTTGGACCAATAAGCGGAAATTTAGTTTCAGGTTTTGAACCAGCAGAGCAAATATCAAAGGTTGTAATTGCGCCTGAAACAGTTTGAACTGCAGCAAGCGCTTTTTGACCGGCTTGCAGTACAGCATCTTTAGTTTCACATAGAATCCAGAAATTTGCACCGCTTACCCCATGCTTATAACCTAAATAACGTTCAATTATGAAGTCTGGAGTCATTAAAGGTACAACTATGATTTCTCGATTGTAGCGGGTTTCTGTCCATTCGTAGCCATCACCACAGTGACCAACACGTTCCATCATGTCAAATTTGCCTTCAGGGTCAGGTAATGCATCAAATATTGCGGTAAAAGGCTTTACTAGGACGTCTTGGCGTATTCTAAAAGAGAGTTCTGCCTCAAACTTTGAGAGCTGATCAGGTAATGGTTTGTTAGCTTTTACACCCATCCACCATTGTACAATAGCACCTTTGCGTTTATCAGGAGTTTCGTTTTCGCTAAGCCATTTTTCTATACCACCTTCTATTCTGCCTATAACTGCAGATGGGGTGGCTGTAACATCATAAGCAGCACTACGCAGTGTTTGTTCATCATCTGCTGTTATTATTGCTCTACAGAATATGCCTTCAAAGGCTTCAGCGTAAGTATCTTCAATTTTAATTTTAGAGTTAGTTGTCATTTTTTTATCCAAGTCTCCCTATAGCTTGTCCTCTTACTTTTTTTCTAAATTCGCTACTCTCTTTAACTATAGTTTCCATATTCGCTGCATGAGGTATTTGAACCTTCGGCAACTCTTTAGGATATAAGGCAAAAAGTTGCCCTAATAAAAATGGGTCGACTATACTGCGTTTTAAAGATTTTCGATTCCAGTCTTTGACTATTTGCAGTGCATCTGTTTTACCATGATTGATAAACACATCAGCTAGTATGGCAGTAACAATACTGTTCTCAGACATCACTACTACATCAGCGTTTTTTACTGCATAACTGTTACCGTTAAAAGAAACTGCCAAACC
>CAYSWL010000043.1:0-18073 GCA_964434745.1 uncultured Candidatus Bathyarchaeia archaeon
AAAAAGGGTTTTCATAGCACTTCTATGAAAGCTTGCTTTATGAGATTTATTTTTAGAGGTTTTCTGAACTTATTTTCAGTTTTTCGAACAATTCTGAGCGTAAATCTCTAAGTGTTGGGATGAAAGTTTCTGCACTTTTTATATTATTATAATTGACATCGCATATGACAAAGTCTTCTTCATCGTATCTAGCTTTAGCTATTATTTCACCAGTAGGATTAATCAACCTGCTGCCTCCCCAAAATTGAAGTGAATCTTCTATACCTACAAGGTTAACATATGCAAGAAAAGCTGTATTTTCTAATGCTCGTGCAGCTGTTAATACTTCAAAGTAGCTTTTTCTGATTGCTGGCGATGCTGAGATACATATCATTAACTGTGCACCTTGCAAACGAGTTAGGCGCGCTACTTCTGGGAAGAATATATCATAACAAATAAACAATCCTATCTTTCCTAATGGTGTATCAAATGTAGCTGCTTGATATCCTGGGCGAAAATACCTTTTTTCTTCAAAAACACTGTGTGTTGGTAAATACATTTTTCGATATTTTCCAATCAGACCTTGAGGTCCTACAAAAACAGCTGTATTAAAAATTGTTGCCTTAGTTTTTTCACTTAACTCTGGCATTCCAAAAATTATGTGTATATCTGCCATTTTTGCAATATCTTCTACTTTTTGAACAGTTGGTCCAGGTATTTCTTCAGCCAACTCATAAATCTGATCTCTTACAACATAACCAGTTAAGGCTAGCTCGGGAAAAATTACAAGGTCAGCACCTTGCTTTTTAGCTTTTGAGGTCAATTTCTCGATCTTATTGAGATTTTCTAATTTATTTTCTCTTTTGCTGCTAATTTGTGCAAGAGCTAACTTTATCATGTCTTTCGTTTTTATCACTTCCAATTTTAATAATTACTATATGGTAATCTAAAGTCTAAGCCAATTGTTCGATAAGCGATTTTCGGAGTTAATGGCATTCGTCTTTTATGTTCAATATGTAGCAATCTTTCTTTGATTTTTTGAACTTGCTGCTTTTCAGCACCTACTTGAATAGCTATTTCATCAGTGCTCATGAATCGTTCCAATCCATATAGAATTAGATCTAAAGTTTCGTATTTGATTCCTAGCTCTGCTTCAGCCATCTGTTCAGGCCATAATGCTGGTGTTGAAGGCTTTGATGCCAATTTTTCTGGAAAACCTAAATGTCTAGCTAGGTCACGTACTTGGGATTTGTATAAATCCATAATAGGTGCAAAATCTGCAGCAGCATCTCCCCATTTAGTAAAATAGCCCATCATTGTTTCTGACTTATCAGAGCTACCACAGACCAATCTGTTTAGTTTATTGGCATAATAATAAAGAATAATCATTCGTGTTCTTGCTTTAATATTGCCTTTACATAATTTATCACTAGGATCAAAAGCCGGTATTACTCGGTATAAATTTTCCAGCGATAAAGTAAAATCGCAAATCTGAGTTTTTATACCAAATTTATCTGCAATATATTTTGCATCCTCGATGTCTTTGTCTGATTTTGTTTCCTGCTCAGGAAGAATGAGTCCTAAAACTCTGTTACCCCCAATTGCCTTAGCGCAAAGTGCAGCTACAGTATTGCTGTCAATACCTCCTGAGAGACCAAGCACAATGCCTTTTGCACCAGCATTGTCAACGTAGATTTTAATAAATCGTTCAATTCTTTTTTCTATGTCATCTATATCTAGTTTCAAAGATAGAGGCGTTAGTTCCACGATAATCCACGTATCCTTACTGTTTTAAGGTTGTAGGCAACTATTTAAGGAGAAGCATAAATACTAAAGAAGTATACTTTGATTAAGAAGGAGTATTATATGGGGCGAAGAAGGAAAAAAGTTGTTCATATTCCAAAAAAGCGTTTACCTAAGTTCTTCTCTTGCCCTAGATGCGGGAAAGAAACTGTGCGCGTTGAAATTTTGCGTGATGAAAATCGTGCTGTTGTAGGTTGCAGTAGCTGTGGGCTTCAAGAAGAATTTCCAATAAAACAAGCTCAAGGTGAAGTTGACATCTATTGCATGTTCACTGATAAAGTCTACGGCAGAAAATCCGCAGAGCCTAAATTTAAAGAAACATAATCAGGTTAGGTTATTCGCATGGCTGGGCGTATTGAACAATACTTGCTAGATAGAATCAAAGCCGATGGCACCATTCACATGACTCTTATTGACCCTGAAAAGGTTACCGTTGCCCAGGCTACCCAAATTGCAAAACATTCAGAGATTAGTGGTACTGCCGCAATAATGATTGGTGGTTCAACTTTTGCATCTCAAGATCATCTCGATAATGTTGTAAAAGAAATCAAATCAGCTGTAAAGGTACCAACAATACTATTTCCTAATAATATTACTGGTATTACCCGTTACGCTGATGCGGTACTATTTATGTCACTTCTAAACTCTGTCGATCCGTACTTTTTAATGGGCGTTCAAATTCTTGGTGCCCCTTTGATTAAAAAATACGGTATTGAGCCAATCCCGATGGGGTATGTTATTGTAGGTGAAGGCGGAACTGCAGCTATTGTTGGAAAAGCAATTCCTGTACCTTACAATAAGCCCGAGCTAGCTGCGGCGCATGCTCTAGCAGGGAACTACTTAGGGATGCGATTTATTTACCTTGAAGGGGGTTCTGGTGCAGCAACTCCAGTACCGGCTGAAATCATCCGCGCAACAAAAAATGTTATAAATGGTCATTTAATTGTCGGCGGCGGTATACGGACCAAAGAACAGGCTGCAGCGGCCGCTAAAGCAGGTGCTGATATAATCGTTACTGGAAATATCGTAGAATCAGCAGGTTCAGAACAGAAAATCGCCAACATTATTCAAGGTATTAAAGAAGCCAAAGCTTAACTTTCCTTAACTTTTATAACTGAATTCTTCTAATCAAGCCAACTTGTTTTTTCCTTTTTTGTGTTAGAAAGCCAAAATAAACCCGTTGTCCACTGATGATTTGTGGGGAAACAGCCTGACAAGTAAAATGAGTGACTCATATAGGCGCTATATAGACTCAATGCAGCATGAGCTTAATGAGATGTACAAGTTAAGCGATCGTGCACGTGAAAAAGGATTTGACCCTGCATTAAAAACAGAATGTATATTGGCTCAAGATATTGCTGATCTTGTTGAGGGTCTAGTAGGACCCAAAGGTGTCGCTTCTAGTATTCGTGAATTAAATACAAAGGTTGGCAGGGAAGAATTAGCTTTCAAAGTTTGTGAACAGATTGTACATGGCAAATTTGGGGAAATGCCGCCTGAAACAGCTGCAGAGCAAGCTATCCGTACTGCACTTGCAATTTTTACAGAAGGTGTAACTGCAGCACCCATTCAGGGTATAGCTCAAGTAAAAATCAAACTCAATGAAGATAACTCAAAATACTTAGCAATTTACTTCGCAGGGCCTATCCGATCGGCAGGTGGTACAGACCAAGCATTAACACTCGTAGTAGGCGATTTCGTTCGTCGCCAACTTAACTTAGACCGTTATAAACCAACACCAGAAGAAGTTGCCCGCTTCATAGAAGAACTTAGAACATTCGAGCGTTCAGTTGGCCATTTTCAATATCACATTCCTGATGCTGAAATAAAAAAAGCATTTGATCACTTACCTATAGAAGTCACTGGCACTGAATCTGATCCGGTTGAGGTATCATCTTATCGTAATCTTCCTCGTATTGAAACTAATAGGGTACGTGGAGGTGCTTTACGAGTTATTAACGACGGTATAGTTGGCCGTGCCCTAAAAGTATTAGTTATTGTCGAAAAAATTGGTTTCCAAGGCTGGGACTGGCTTAGGGAGTTTAAGAAAAAGTCAGAAAAGAAGTCCGGAGGTTTTATGGATGATGTTATTGCCGGGCGGCCTATCTTTTCTTTTCCATCTAGACGCGGTGGCTTTAGGCTACGTTATGGGCGATCTAGAAATACTGGGCTTTCTGCGGTTGGAATTCATCCTGCAACAATGCTAATTGTAGAACGCTTTTTGGCTGCAGGCACTCAGATGCGCCTTGAACTTCCAGGCAAAGGCGGTGTTTCTGTGCCAGTGGATTCGCTTGAGCCACCTGTAGTTTATCTCACAGATGGCTCAGTAGTTCGTGTTACACTCGATAACTACGATGATATTAAAGATAAAGTTGAAAAAATTCTTTTTTTAGGTGACATTCTAATTAGCTTTGGCGATTTCTTATATTGCAATAAAGCACTTCTCCCTTCTGGATATGTTGAAGAATGGTGGATTAAAGATCTTATAAACGTGATTGACTCTCGCTTCGATAGAAATGTCCAGAAAGCTGCTGAGTATGCTAATGTTTCAGTTTCAAAGCTTGAACACCTTATTGCTAATCCTTTTTATAATGAACTTACAGCAAAAGAATCCTTTTTGTTATCTCTGCATTTAGGTGTGCCTCTTTACCCACGATTTACCTTTTTCTGGTCTAATCTTAGTTCATTTCAAGAGGTTAAGACTCTAAAAGCATGGTTAGAAAAAGCATTAGTAACTTGTGATCCAGATGGTTTTACCAACTGTATTGTAGGCGATATAGACTCTAAGGTTACCGCTGTTTTGAAGCGGATTTTTGCACCTCACAAAATTTGTGACAGTAAAGTTATAATTGAAAATGAAGATGCTTGTGCATTAGCTTTCTCTCTTGGATATGGTACATCTCGAGTAATTGATGACACTTCCACTAATGTATTAAAAGCTGTTAGCTTACTTTCTGGAGTTGAAATAAAAGATAAAGCTCCTTCATTTGTAGGTGCTCGTATGGGCAGACCTGAAAAAGCTAAGCACCGCGAGATGAAACCTTTAGTGCAGGTTCTTTTTCCCGTAGGTATGTCTGGTGGTGTACATAGAGACTTTGTGGAAGCTGGCAGAAAAGGGCCTGCTTTTGTAGAAATTGTCAAACGAAAATGTCCTGAATGCAAAACTTATACTCAAAAAATCCGTTGCCATGATTGTGGTTGTGAAACAATTTATGAAAAAAGCTGCCCACGTTGTGGACGTGCACTAAAAGAAAATACTTGTTCTAACTGTAAAGCCGAAGCAGTACCTTATCAACGTCAAGCATTTAATTTTAAAGAAGTCCTTGATGTTGCCTGCCGTAGTTTAGGGGTTTCTGTGCCAAAAATGCTTCGCGGAGTCAAAGGCATGACAAACGAAGACAAATGCCCTGAACCTATTGAGAAAGGAATTTTACGCGCTATACATGGGGTAGCTGTCTATAAGGATGGCACAATACGTTTCGATGCTACTAACGCGCCATTAACTCATATAAAACCAGGCGAAGTTGGTGTATCTATTGAAAAAATGCATGCTATGGGTTACACATATGATATTTATGGTGTACCTTTAACAGATCCTGAACAAGTGCTAGAGCTAAAAGTCCAAGACATTGTAATACCACGTAATGCTGGTGAATATTTTGTTAAGGTAGCTGCATTTATTGATGATTTATTAGTCAAAGTCTACAAGCTGCCGCCTTATTATAATATGAAAACTGCTGAAGACATGATCGGCCAGTTAGTATTCGGTCTAGCTCCTCATACATGTGTTGGCATTTTGGGTCGCGTAGTGGGTTTTTCAAATCTAAAGTTAATTTATGCACACCCGCTTTGGCACTCTGCTAAACGTCGAGACTGTGATGGTGATGAAGATGCAATTATGCTTGCTCTAGATACTTTATTAAATTATTCTCGACGATTTTTACCTGCACAAATAGGTGGCATTATGGATGCCCCTATACTAGTAATCCCTTTTGTTAACACCAAAGAAGTTCAACGCCAAGCGCATGACTTTGATGTCGATGCAGTTTATCCATATGAGTTCTACACAAAAAGTCTTGAAAAGGCAGATGCAAAAACTCTTAGTCCTCTTATGGATGTAATTACACACAGGCTAGATACAGAAGCACAGTTTGAGGGCTACAACTTCACTACACCTGTTTCTAACATTAGCATGGGTAATACCGAGAGTTCTTACAAGCAATTTAAAACAATGATGGATAAACTGCATATGCAATTAGATTTAGGCAGCAAAATTGACGCTGTAGATGTTAGACACGTTGCCCTCAAGGTGTTGACAAAACACTTCATGCCTGATATATCCGGAAATCTACGTGCATTCTCCACACAATCATTTAGGTGTAAATCATGTAACAAGCGTTTTCGCCGGTTACCACTACAAGGTAAATGTCCATTCTGTGGCGGCGCTTTTATCTTAACAGTTTATCGTGGTAGCATCGAAAAATACTTGGTGCCAGCACAACAGTTAGTTGATAGTTATGGCTTACCTAAATATTACTCACAGAGACTTACAATTATAACCGAAGAAATCAGTTCAATGTTTGATAACAAAAAACCTAAACAAACTAGTTTATTCGACTTTGGCTAGAAAGCTTTTCAAACATAAATGTCAACATTAAATGTGATGTCAAGCATTAAAGAAACCTACCACCCAAACGCTTACTTGCACCGCATAAAGAACGTAAAGGTAGGTTTGGAAGCGCGAACTAAGATTCTAAAAATGCTAGATCAGCAACCTTTCAGTGCACCTGCTCTTGCACGAAATATTTCCTTATCCTATAAAGTTGTATTGTACCATTTACATTTGCTTGAAGATGAATTAATGGGGGGTCGTAGAGGAACACGACCTCGCATATGGGTTCTAACTGGCATAGGTCAAACGCGTCTTGCAGAGTAAATCTAGCAGGGGCAATCGCATGGAGTGTGCTTGCATTTTGGACATTTGTTTGGGTACTTGTTTAGCGTAGCTTTTTCAAGGTCAATACCTATTACGTTTGCAAGTGAAGCAAGCCATGCAATCACGTCTGCAAACTCTTTTTCTATAGCTTCTCTATCAGTTCCTTCCATAGCTTCACCAAGCTCTTTAACTTCATCGACAAGCCAGTCAAAAGTGCCCTTTAATCCCCGTTTGCAATCTCTTTCAAAGTAAATCTTTTTCATCATTTTCTGAAATTCGTAAATGTGCACAATATCACCTATCTATAGCATTGCCTTGCATAGTTTAAACCTGTTTAATGAAGTTTGGTTGATGCTTTCGTATACAGAAATATTCGTAATTTCTATGAGTGGTTATAATTAGTGTCTTTTTGTTTTTATATACGCTGAGTCATTCACCGAGCGACTATTTTTTACTCATTTTAAAATTAGTTGAGCATGATGTCGTAATTTTTCAAGTAATTATTGAAGGCAGATTTAAGCAACTTGACCTATTAAATTGAATACTTATTTTCCTTGTTATTAGTTTTAACCAATAGAGTAATCTATAATCAAACCTTGGATTGTATGCTGCGCTTTTTTGTATGCTGGTTCGCCAAAGAACGCCGGTTTTACATCGATAAGGTGCGTAACGTTAAATAATGCAAACGAATATAGCTGTTCCATTAATTCAGTAGAGGAAGAGTGTAATGAGTCGGAAAAAGAAAGAAAGCCAAGGCCCAATGCCTGCTGCTAGTGCAGGTCTACTGCGTTTCTTCGAAGAAGAAACCGAAGGTGTAAAAATTAGACCTGAATTTCTAATTGTAGCAGCAGTAGCTATGATTGTAGTCTCTACATTAGCCAACGTTTTCTGGTAAAATTTTTAATTTATACTTTTTAATTTTTATTCTTATATCTTCTTCAACGTCTTGACGTTGTAGTGTGAAGAACTTCTATTCTTTGAATCGATTGTAAGTTAAGGAAAACTTCGCTTCTTTCTTCTCTGCTTGCCACTTGTGGTATAGGTTGTGCAAGAGTCGATCTTAGAACTATTGCTTCTGCTTCTGATAGCCAAATAGCTGGCGGCTCGCTGGTTACTGATATTAATGTGCCCTCAAACCCGTAGGTCGGGTCTAGAATAACTCTAACTTTTTTGCCCACGTTTCTTTCAAGCATCTGGAATATCGGTAAGGGCAGTTGTTGCTCTGGCATGTTGGTCGCAAACTAACTGTTATATACACTTTGTAGATAAAACAGTTGCTCTCTACAAATTATGACATTTTTATGTTACCTTCCTTTTATTAGCTGCTAGTTTTAGCTTAATTTTTGAATTCTTTATGTGGATTTTCAAGTTTAATTTGCTTATAGTTGTTTAAAAGATGTCTTTACTGTAAAGGACGAGGTTTTGTTTAGCTATGCTTTAATAGGGATGTTTTTCTCTACTGCTTTCTCTTTGAAGTGATGACTGTGGCGGTTGATGGTTCACTTAATCAATCAATAAACAAGGCCCAGCGGCATTATTCGTCGCTATTTTTTCTTCCATCATTAAATAAGACCCTTATCGCTATCATCACAGTATGTCTTATTGTCGGAATTAGTTCCTCAATTAACTTCCAGTCTTCAAACGGATTATTTGCTGGTATATTTTTAGGCGTATCGCTATTTACTATGAACTTTTTTTCTGACATTGTACTAAGCAGTTTAGTACTCAATGACCCAATTTTTGAAATGCGTAGAACTTCTGTTCTTTCACTAGCTAGCTGGCTATTCTGGTTTATTCTCATAGTTTTAGGAGTAACTTTAGACTACTATTTACTCACCTCTATATGGTGGATAAAAATGTGCCTTTTCGGCTTCTCTGTTGTTTTGACTTTACGCACAATTGTTTTTATGGCTACCCTATCTGCTAGCTCCATTCAAAGACTTGTTGCCATATTAATTCAGCCATTTTCCTGTATGGTCCCTTTCTTGTTGTTCTGGATAACTCTTGATTTTTCCTATATGGTCTATCTACCTTTTCTTGTCTTTTTACCTCTTATAGCTATGAGTTTTGGCTACCTATTCTTGCATATTTTAAATAATGTCGGGAAAAAGGCACATGGCATCTCATCATTGCCTCTTTTTAGAGCATTTATGCTTAATTGGGTCACTGCTCAAAACGCACCACTAGAAGCTTTCTTAGAAAAATTAGGTGAAGATACAGATGTAGAAGTATCTATGTTAAAATTTACTTCACAACATTCTAATGCAATAATTATTGTGCCACTTGTACATCCTGGTCCTTTTAAGAATATTGGCAGTAGTATTTTGCCTTCTTTGCTTAAACATGCATACGAAAAAGAATATGCAGGAACTGCCTGCGTGCCTCTTGGTTTATTAGGCCATGAATGCAATGCTGCTTCACAGATTCAAAATCGAAAAATAATTGATAGTGTTCTAAATGCGGTAAAGTTCAATACACACGCCGAAACAGCTACGCCTCTTGTAAGAGTTACTGAGGGTATAGTTACTGTTTCATGTCAGATTTTTGGTAACGTAGCTTTCCTATCTTTCACACTTGCACCTAAAACTACAGAAGATTTGCCTCAAGAACTTGATGTTATAATACGTGAGGAAGCTAAGAAGCTTGGGCTTGATAATTCAGTACTTATCAATGCTCATAACAGCTTGACTAATACAAATGAAATTGAAGCTTCACTTGATGATTTACGAAATGCTGCGTGTATATGCCTAAAAAAGGCAGTTTCACAACCTACTTTTGCCTTCAAAATGGGTGCAGCTACAATATACCCTCATAATTTTACTCTAAAAGAAGGTATGGGCGAAGGTGGAATAACCGCCTTAGCAATTAAGGCTGGTGAACAAAAAGCCGTCTATATTATAATTGATGGTAACAACATGATTTCAGGTTTGCGCGAAAAAATTTTAGCTGAATTAGCTAACGTGGGATTTAACGAAAGTGAAGTTTTTACGACTGATACACATTCAGTTAGCGCCATAGTTAAAGGACAACGAGGTTACCATCCTGTCGGTGAAGTAATGGATCATGATGTGTTAATTAGGCATATTAAAGAGGCTGCCAAAAATGCTCTTAACTGTATAGACCTTTGCAGTTCTGGGTTTCTACGCATAATTGTTCCCAAAATCCGCGTAATGGGTGAAGCCTCCTTAGAGCCTTTAACTGATATAGTTGACAAAAGTATTCGTAAAGCAAAGCACATTGCCGGTCCCATTTTCGCAATAGAAGGTCTCCTGTTAATTGCGCTACTGACTTTATTATGACATTTAACCTATCATTACTGTCACTAGCAATCTTCTATTTTTATTATAGCTAAATTTTATGTGAAATAAGAATACTAATTTGGTGTGAACAAATAATGTAAACGGTAAAGTCGATTATTATATACTTGTTTTAATCACTTACCTATTGCTTGAGAAATTCTAGTTCTTATATTTAAAAAATTATTTAGGTAACTTTGGTTTTTGGGGCTTTCGTTTAAGTTCTGTGCCACAAATTTCACATTCCTTACCTTTATAATTGGCTGGATATTTTTTGTGACATGCAGGGCAGTATCTTATCCAAGTAAGAAAGCGACGGATACCAAAAGTTATCATAGAAACAAATTTTAAATCCAGTTTTTTTGCGATATTCTGAATTGAATAGTCATCGGTTACTATTTGTGGATCATTGCCTTTTTTCTTAAGTTCTAAAGCTAAAGCAAGTACTTGAAGGTCAGTTTCTGAAAGGTAAAATGCGTCACCTGCAGTTGTCGCTGAAGCTTTCGTTTCGTTAATAGCTTCAGCTGATGGTTCAATAATTTTTATTTTACCATTTTCAACGGCAGTGTTGAACCTTAATGTTCGCATTGTGTCTCTTTTAATTTCTTCTTCAACCAAAGGTGGCGCTACTTGATCTTCATTGATGGAGAAAGGATCAAAACCTCCAATAAATGCTGAGGTATCAAGTACCATCACTTTTTTGTTATGCATAGGTTTGGTGTTATTCATCGTGGACCCTTAAAAAGTAGTCTGTTCTGAAGCCGGTTATAGAATTCGTCATTAAATCTAATAAATGAGCTAACATTTGGAGAACGGCAAACAGTCATAGATGCCTTTTTGGATGGTATGGGCAATCTGAAGTTACCGTCAACAAGTACAACCATGTCTTTTAGTCTGGTGGCTTCAATTTTTACTTTGCAGTTGGCGGGAAGTACCATGGATCGAAATACAGTAAGTGAGCAAATAGGTGTTAAAACAATTGCGTCTACTTCTGGGTCTAGCACAGAACCTCCAGCAGAAAGTGAATATCCTGTAGAGCCTGTTTGTGTAGAAACTATTAATCCGTCTGCTTCGCATTGAAGCACTGGTTTATCATCTTTAAAAATTTGAATGTAAACTACCTTTGATGGTTCACGTCCAGCTATAACAACATCATTTAATGCATCTGGGATAAGTTTTCCATCTACAACGGCACTGAGTTTGGCACATTTTTCAACTTTAAATTCACCTTTCAAAATTTTATCTATTGCTGTGCAAGCATCTTTTGGTTCAACTTCTGTTAGAAACCCTCTAACACCCATGTTAATCCCTAAAATAGGTGGTTCAGGTTTAGGTATTGTTAAACATGTTCGCAGAATTGTGCCGTCTCCGCCTATAGTAATTATGAAGTCTGTTTGCATTTCTTTAAGTTGAACTAGTTTGGCGTGTGTGCGTACTTTTCCTTTTAGAGTCTCTTCCATGTAAACATCTACATTATTGCTAATCAGATGTTTTGCCAGCTCATCTGCTAGTTTTAACGCTTCTTTTTTATCATAACGCGCAACTAGTCCAACGCTTTTAAACAAATTTTCACCCAGTCAGTAAATACCGAACCTTAATCTATATATGGGTGTTGTTCAGAATTGCTGTAATTGATTAGATATTTGGTGAGAGCATGACCAAACCAATGAGCGTTGGAGAATTACGCGTCAACGGCTACATGATTATCGATGGCGAACCATGCAAGATAGTTGATATAACTAAATCTAAACCTGGAAAGCACGGTGCCGCCAAAGCAAGAATAGTTGCCATAGGCGTATTTGACGGGCAAAAAAAACAATTCGTAAAACCAGTAGATGCAAACGCAGAAGTGCCTATAATAGATAAAAGGCCTGGACAAGTATTTGCAATTAACCCATCAGGTATACAAATTATGGACCTGGAAACATATGAATACCTAGATGCCCCTTTCCCATCTGAAGAAGATGTACCTAAAGATAAGATCGTTGCCGGCGCAGAAATCGAATACTGGAAGATTCTAGGCAGAGTAAAAATCACTCGCGTAAAGTAGCCTCTTTTTAATGTAGGCTCCCTATCCTCAACCCTGTGCTGTATTTACGTTTGAGAGTGTACTCCCTGTCTGTGATATTTTTCACTTGCCTACAATAGAATCTTCCACTTTAGCTATGTACTAAAAAATACCTTTTTTCTTTGTTAATGCCTTTATTTTAGTCATTAAGTTAATTTCTAAGTCTGCGCAGTACTAGTTGAAGCCAATGATGCATGAAGAGCCGTCTGAAATGTGAAGAGAACTCTAAATGGGGAAACTGAGGCTTCACAACAAATACCTCTTTTCATATCTCTTTGTTAAGTTATCAAAAAATCTAATTAAAACTTGGTTTCACTACAATATCTATTTAAGAGCGTTGAAGCTGTTTTAAGGCTTGGAGACATAAGTTTAGATGGCTTTAGATCGCTTGGGCTCCTCTCTTACTGATGCAATCAAAAAGATTTTCAAATCTTCTGTAGTAGATGAGGCTGCGGTTAAAGAGTTAGTTAGAGATATACAACGTGCACTACTTCAGGCGGATGTAAATGTGCAATTAGTCCTTGGAATATCCAAGCGTATTGAAGAACGTGCGCTAAAAGAAAACGTCCCTCCTGGCATTTCACGACGTGAACACGTCATAAAAGTTGTATACGAAGAACTTACTCGATTTGTTGGTGATAAAAATGTGCCTCTGAAAATCGAGGCAGGTAAAAAATATGTTCTCATGCTAGTGGGCATCCAAGGATCAGGCAAAACAACACATGCAGCTAAACTTGCCCGTTACTTCCAAAAGAAAGGTCTCAAACCTGCCCTAATATGCGCAGACACATTTAGGCCTGGTGCATATGCTCAACTTCAACAGCTAGCTGCAAGAGTTAACGTCCCAATATATGGTGATCCAAAAGCAAAAGACCCTGTAAAAGTAGTTAATGAGGGTCTAAAACAATTCAACGATAAAGATATTATTATTGTTGATACATCTGGGCGACATAAAGAAGAAAAAAATCTCATCAAAGAAATGAAAGATCTTGAAAAGAACATAAAGCCAAGCGAAATTATGATGGTTATTGATGGAACCATAGGACAACAAGCATTAGCCCAAGCAAAAACTTTCAATGAAGCTACACCGATTGGCGCTATTTTAATAACTAAATTGGATGGTTCTGCTAGAGGTGGTGGCGCACTTTCAGCAGTCGCTGCTACAGGAGCACCTATTAAGTTTATAGGTACTGGTGAAAAAGTCGAAGATCTTGAGCAATTTATCCCTTCCCGGTATGTCGGGCGCCTTCTAGGTATGGGCGATTTGGAAACCTTGCTTGAGAAGGTTAAAGATGCAGAAATCAAAGTGCCTGAAAAGAAGGCCAAAGCTATACTCAGCGGAAAATTTACGCTGACCGATATGTATGAGCAGTTTGAAGCAGTTAAAGGCATGGGTCCATTCCGAAAGGTTCTAAGTATGCTCCCTGGAATGTCTCAGAATATACCTGAAGATATGCTAAATACCGCTGAGGATCGTCTAGAAAAATGGCGTGTAATTATCCAATCCATGCAGCCTGAAGAAAAAGAAAACCCAAAAATATTCAACTATTCTCGAGTGCGCAGGGTTGCACGGGGTTCAGGAACAAGTGAAAAAGAAGTTAAAGAGTTACTAAAACAATACGTGATGATGCGTCGTATGCTAAAAATGATGAAGCGTAAAAAAGGGAAGCTCCCATTCATGGGTGGACTAGGTGGCAAAGGCTTCCCCACAGATTTCAAATAAAGTAGGCTCAATTTATGAATGTTTTAGAAAAAGCATTACAGATGCTTGAAGTATATCCTCTTTGTGATAACTGTCTTGGACGACAATTTGCCCTTCTAGGACGTGGATTAGAAAACGACCGTCGCGGACAAGCCTTAAAACTCAGTCTAACCTTGCAGGCTAATGCGTTAGCGTCTGTAAAAGAATCTAAAGGCTTAAAGACTCTTAAAATTCTAGCTAGTAATGGCTTTTTAAAAGAGGCAAAGAATACCTTAGAACATCTGAATAAACGTGTTCCCAAAAGTGAAGAGCTTCACTGTTTTCTATGTGATGATAAATTTAGTGAAATGGATAATTTGATCAATCAAATAATGGGGAAAATTTCAAAATATGATTTCGCCTCATTTTTAGTAGGTGTTACTCTTCCTGTTGCTGTATGTGAACGTGAAGACGAATTCAAAGCAAAATTCGACGTAGGTTATAGTGAAAGCATCAAGCATGAATTTAGCAGAGTTCTAGGCAAAAAAATAGAAGCACAAATAGGCAAACCTGCAGAATTCCTTAAACCCGACCTCATGATAATTATCAATCCTTTCACAGCACATATAAAGCTACAAGTTAACCCACTTTTCATAGCCGGTCGCTATCGAAAGCTAGTGCGCGATGTATCTCAATCAAAATGGACGTGTTCATTTTGCCGTGGAAAAGGCTGTAGCAAATGTAATGGAACGGGCAAATTTTATGCTGATTCAGTAGAAGAATTAGTTTCAAAGCCAATTTTAGATGCTGCACAAGGAACCGAATCTTCATTTCATGCCTCCGGCCGAGAAGATGTGGATGCTCTAATGCTTGGGTCCGGTCGTCCATTTGTCGTTGAAATTTCAAAACCTGTGAAACGCACAATAGACCTAAAAAAAGTCGAAGATGCAATAAATATTGGTGCTAAAGATAAAGTTGAAGTTTCTCAGTTAAACTATTCGACTCGGGATGCAGTACGTAAACTCAAGAAGGCAGAAAATGCCCAAAAAGAGTACCGGGTTCTAATAAGCTTCGAAAATGAAATAACTGATGTAGATATGCAGCTCATCGAAGAAAAACTCAACTGTATAACTATTAAACAACAGACACCCCTACGAGTTTTACATAGACGCGCCGATTTAATCCGAGAAAGATACATATATAAGCTTAAAGTTAAGAAGGTGTCACCTAAAGAGGCCGAAGCACACGTGCGCTGCCAAGGCGGTCTTTACGTTAAAGAGCTGGTGTCGGGCGATGAAGGAAGAACAACACCAAGTATTACCGAATTGCTTAAAAACCCAGCGAAGACTCTCAAACTTGACGTTTTAAATGTTATTATGGATGATCCAACAAGGTGAAAAATGTATGAAACCATCAAACGGATATTGCGCGGGTACCCGCAGCCTAATGACTAAAGGGCCACGCCAGAAAGGCAAACCAAAACTCACAAAGTTCCTCTACGAATATGAACCTGGTGCAAGTGTCATCATCAAGATAGATTCTGCACAACAAAAGGCAATGCCCCATCGAAGATTCCATGGCAAAATTGGTACAGTAGTTGTAAAACGCGGACGTGGATATGTCGTTAGAGTTGCTCAAGGTAACTCTATGCGCGAAATTATCACAAGAACAGAACATCTTGAACCATATACGGGTACTTAAAAATGAGCAAACGAGAGTTAAGCGAAAGTAGAATCACTTTACCACAAGTAAAGAAAATTCTAGAATCAATTGGCGAGGAAAACCTAGATCAATTCCAACGCCGTACTCTAGACTACGTATCAAAATTTGCTAAAGTTGACGCTGCTGACGCTGAAAAACTCTTAGAAATTCTCGTTCAAGAATATGGTTTAGATGAAGACGAAGCAGTCCAGATTGTGAATGCCTTACCTGAAAGTGTTGATGAACTTCGCGTTTTCCTAGCTGGCGGGCGTAAAATAATTGAAACCCAAAAGCTAGCTGCAATCGTTGAGTTATTAAACGAAAAACGCACTCTCAAGTAGGCAAACAATCCAAGTATTTTTAAGCATTAACCTACATAAGTAGAGGGAATACTATGGAGAAGCAATACGAAGAGTACGCTTACGTACTAGATTTTCTTTCGCACGGGAAACCCGGTTTTCGACCTACTGGCCGAGCGGGTTATAGAGCGGGAGCTTTAATTCAATGCGTAGGCGAAGAATTCTTCACCATTTTAGAAGCCCTCGTCAGAGAAGGATTAATGTTAAAACCTGCTGATCGAGTATATGTTGGCAAGGACTCCCGTGAAGAAGTTACCTATATAATCGGCAGGATAAGCTTTGAGGAATTGACGGCGTCGGCTAAAGCGGAGCTTCCATCCACTATAAGCAAAATTGTGGCAAACCGTGAACAGTGGTTTGTGCGTTTCTTTAATACTGCACGGGCAATAACGCCACGTATGCATGCTTTGGAGTTAATCCCTGGTATAGGCAAAAAATACATGTGGCAAGTTATAAACGAACGTGATAAAAAACCGTTCCAAAGCTATGAAGATATAATGAAACGTACTGAACTTCCAAATCCAGTAAAACTAATTACCAAGCGGGTAATGGAAGAGCTTGAAGGTGACAGCAAATACCGCCTGTTCACTAGGTCCCATTAATATATTGGGTGCCTGTCAGCTAAATGAGTCTCCAAGAAGTACAGTTGCTGCTTCAAAAGTACCAACTTGCTCCCAACAAACTTTTGGGGCAGAACTTCATGGTAGACCCCTCACTTTTTCCAGTTCTTAGTAATTATGCCTCACTAAGCGACGATGATATAGTGCTTGATGTAGGGGCTGGTTTTGGCTTTCTTGAAAGACATATTTCCGGCAAATGTAAAGCTATTTTCGCAGTTGAAAAAGACCTGCGAATAGCAAAAATACTGCGTGAACAAGTAAAAAATTTAACAAACGTTACTGTACTTGCTGGTGACGTATTTCAAGTTGAAATTCCAAGTTTTACAAAGGCTATTTCTCTGCCACCTTATTATCTTTCTTCACAACTTGTAATATGGCTTTTAGATCGTGGTTTTGATTGTGCAATACTTGTAGTGCAAAAAGAGTTTGCAAACAGATTAGTTGCATCAACCGGCAGCGAAGAATATGGTTGGCTAAAAGTCATAACTTATCCTTACGTCAAAGTAGAGTTACTTGATGAAATGCCTAAATGGTTATTTTATCCTCAGCCTGATGTAGACTCTGTTATTATGCGACTTACACCTTGGGCAAAACCAATATTCGACGTAAAAGATGTTGCCGTATTTAGACGACTTACAAAGTGGCTTTTTACACAGCGAAATAAAAAACTAAGTAATGCTGTTACAGCTTTTATCAGAAGTGATCGCAAAATAAGTAAATCAGAAGCTGAAAAAATAACTAAGACTATTGTACAAAAAGATGCGCGCGTAAGACATTTAGTTCCCAAAGAATTCGGAGACTTAGCCAATGCCCTTGTCACCTAAAAAAGCATTTTTCGACAATTTTGTTTTTGAAATTTATGATGAAGTTTACGACCCTGCAGAAGATTCTTTTCTATTTGCAGAGAATCTTTCTGTAAATAAAAACGACCATGTGCTTGATGTAGGCACAGGCTCAGGCATATTGGCAATTGTAGCTTCTAAACAAGCAAGTGAAGTTATAGCAATCGATGTAAATCCTTATGCTATTCATTGTGCAAAACATAATAGTAAACTAAACAGTGTTAGTGAGAAAATTGACTTTTTACAAGGCGACTTACTTACTCCATTAAATGATGCTGAATACTTTGATCTGATCCTTTTTAATGCACCATATGTGCCTTCAGAAGAAAATGAAAGAGATTTTTGGCTTGGTATGTCTTGGTCTGGAGGTCTTACAGGAAGAATAGTCATTGACAGATTCATTTCCCAAGCCCCAAAACATCTTTGCCCACAAGGAAAAATTCTCTTACTTCAATCCACATTAACAAGTACATCTGAAACAATAACAAATTTTTCTGCACATGGGCTAAAAACAGAGATTATTGCTAGCCGCGCTTTGCCTTTCTTTGAAACACTTATTTTACTTGAAGCAAAACGCTATTAATGGTTTAAATTACCAATCTGTATTATATCCAATCTGATATCACTGTTTAACTCTTTTAATGCGGTGTGCGAGCATTAACAACGAAAAAATACGCTAAAGCAAAAGATAGACCCCTAGAAACAGCAAATTAAACATCATACTAGACGGTAACGTTTATAACTCTAATTTCTCATTGCTAACCTTCGCGAAGCGGAAGTAAGATGGG
>CAYSWL010000044.1:0-17798 GCA_964434745.1 uncultured Candidatus Bathyarchaeia archaeon
TATCGCCATATACATGCTAAGTTGTCCAAGTATTAAAAAGGTTCGAATTGAACTACTGCTTAGCTATTGTAGCTTAATATTTTTGCTTACATTAATGCCTCTTTATCGATAAAAATAGTGCAGTAAATGATTTCCTTTTTTTAATAAAATATCTAGATCTTGCTGATTGATATTTTTATGAAGCTGACATTACAAAATACTTACATAAAAAGTATTCATCTGCTATATTCTTTCCAATTTTGCAGTCTGTTGTTCGCTTTATTATGCTAACAAATATTTAGAATATTAAAAAAGAGGTTAATACTATTAGGTGATGTCTGTTGTTAGTTTAATGTTTCACGAAGGCTTAACCTTTTAATATTTTGGTCTCACAAGTGGTTTAAGCGTGACTTGATGACCCGGTACTATGCATTGCCTTTAAATACTCGTTTTTGGAGGCCTGGTACTGATTACTTATCTGCCATAGTGGATGCTGTAGCTAACCGTATTCGAGACGGTGATTTTGTAGTTATTTCTGAAAAAGCGCTTTCGACTGCAATAGGTAATATGTTAGACGAATCACGCTTTAAACCAGGATTCACTGCTCGGATACTGGCTAAATACTGGATGCGGTGTGGCTGGGGTTACATTTTAGGTGTAATGTGCCGATTTGGACAGAGACTTTTACGCAGATTACGTCAATACCCTACTGAATCTGGCAGTCGACACAAACAAGTAGCACTTCAGCAGTCAGGATTCATGCAGTCTTTAATGTTTGGTTCTGAGGCTGGAATTGACGGATCAAATTTACCTTACTCGTTAGTAAGTCTGCCCTTGTCGGATGCTTACATGATTGCTGAACAAATTCGCCGACATATACGACAACGGTTGGAGAAAAAAGTCGCCGTTATAATTGTAGATACCGATAAAACATATACTTTTTATAACTTTCACTTTACTCCAAGACCTAAACCGCTAAAAGGTATTGCTTCTTTCGGTGGCTTATTTGTCTATGTAGTTGGCAAACTGTTTAAGTTAAGGAAGCGCCCGACACCTCTTGCCGTTGCAGGCTGTAATTTGCCCGCTGAGACTGCATTAGTAGTTGCCAATATAGCTGATCGTGCTCGCGGACCTGGGTCTGGAGCCACAGTATGGGATATGGCAGCACGCTTTAAAGTCACAGAAACTGGAGTCAGTTGGGAAATGCTTGAAGCTATAAAACACAAACCCATAGTACTAGTAAGGCCTGCAAATAAAAAATAATTGAAATTACTGTTTAACGCATCAGTTTTTGTAGTAAAGCATAAGCGTAGATATGTACTTACCTTACTAATGTGAGGGTGTAGTGTGGAAGACGCAGTACACAGGTTAGACGCCTTTTTTAATCCTGCTTCAGCTGCCATAGTCGGAGCAACCAAAAAAACCGACAAAGCAGGGCATGTTATATTCAAAAATTTCTCTATAAACAAACAACGTGGAGTATTCAAAGGGCAACTATATCCTGTCAATCCTGGTGAAGACTCGATTTTAGGTTTCAAATGTTATTCTTCAATTAGGCAAATTCCCGGAGAGGTTGATCTAGCTATAATTATTGTGCCTGCCAAAGTAGTGCCTGCAGTTATGGAAGATGCAGTAGCAAAAAAAGTGAACGCTGCTGTTATCATAAGTGCAGGTTTTAAGGAAGTCGGTAATGTAGCGCTTGAAGAACAAGTTGTTAGTATAGCTAAACGCGGTGGTGTACGTATACTAGGTCCTAATTGTCTTGGCGTATTTTACTCTAAAACTGGGGTGGATTCGCTATTTTTGCCTGAAACCAAAGTACTCACTACAGGTGAAGACGTGGTTGCTACCCCAAGACCAATGCGCGGTGATTTAGCAATGATAACACAAAGTGGTGCTTTTGGTATAGCTGCTTTAGATTATTTAACGGGGCGCCAGATGGGTATTAGTAAATTTGTCAGTTTTGGAAATAAAGCTGATGTAGATGAATCTGAAATTATTCATTATCTTATGCATGATCAGGAAACAAAAGTTATTCTTGCATATTTTGAAGATATCAAGAATGGTCGTGAGTTTCTTCGTATTGCCAAAAAGGTGACTGCGCGAAAACCTATAGTGGTCATCAAATCAGGCAAGAGTGCTGCAGGAGCAAGAGCTGCGGCTTCTCATACCGGTGCAATTGCGGGTTCGGATAAAATCTATGATGCTGCTTTTGATCAGGCTGGGGTAATACGTGCTAATGATATGGAAGAATTTTTCGACATAGCCAAGGCGTTAGATCTGCAGCCTCCGGCTTTGGGTAAAAATATTGGTATACTTACTGGAGCAGGAGGACCCGGTGTTATGACTGTAGATGAATGTGAGCTTTTAGGCTTAACAGTCGAGCCATTAACTCAAGAGACGCAAAAAAAGTTTGAGCAGCTAAAAAATGATGGTATTTTGGTAAAGTTTGCTGCCACCAGTAATCCTGTTGACCTCACCGGATCAGTAACTGATTCTATGTATGAAATTTCGGCCGATTTGATGTTTCAAGACCCAAAAATTGACGGTATAATCTTTCTAGGGCTGCATCACATGCCTGGACTTAAAGAAGAATACATCAGCGGCATTGCAAAAATTGCTGCTAAATATACTAAACCCATTGTTATGTGTGACATCGGCGAAACTGAAATGGCACTTTACACCCGTAGTCGCTTTGATCGTCTTTGTATACCTGCATACTCCTCCCCAGAAGATGCTGCACGTGCAATGAAGGCACTTGTAATCTACGGTGAGTATCTGCAAAAAATTGGCTGTGCTAACGAATACATAACTTCTTTCTGCAAAAGAGAATGTGCTGAAAAACCCTAAACTTCTACTAATTAAAAACTATTACTGTCACAGGATCCCCATTTTTCAGGTTTAAAAAGTCTCGTAGAAATGTGGGTGCAATGATTTCTAATATATTTTCTGGATAGTCTTTTACTTCAGGAACTACTATTGCACATTGAACACCTTTAAGGGCAGCTTTATAGATAAAACCGTAGCAGTAGCCTTCGACAGGTATTATACAAAATGATGGCTTTTTTATTAATTGATGCTTTTTATTAACGTCTTCTTCCTTGAGTTTTATATTTAAAGTACCTGGATAGGCGGTATATCCTAGTTTATTTTGAATTTGACTTTTAACCCATGGCAGCTCAAGAAATTTCTTTCCGTTGCCTTGCCCTGAAGTGACAATACCGCTAAATGTTAACCAACTCAACAGGGCAACCTCAAAAATATGTCTTTGACTTTTATGTAGCAAAAAAATAAAAAGTTATTTTTGTTCTTTAAGCCACTGGGCAACTTTTTTTAGCATAGCATTAGCGGAAATGTCAATTACAGGAACTATCATCTTTTCCTTAGTTTCTATTACTGATTGGTATCTTGGCATATGTGCATAGCCAACAAAAGTCCAGTAAACTTTACCACTTTCTATAAGCATACGTGCTACTGCTGTATTAGATGGTGGTAATGGAAAATATAGAAAAACGATGCCGTCTGCCCAGTATAAGCCTGCAAGTTTACCACCGGCTATAACTGAAGTAAAACGTGCCATCTCGTCAGGGGAAGTAAAGCGCGTCTGTTCCATAATTACAATTTCTTTAAACGGCTCATACCTAATGTTAATATCAGCTGGATTCTGGCTCATAACTACTCTTCACTCAATGAACTAGTTTGGTTTCTGCTCCCTTTTAACCTTCCGTACTCTTCTTAATTAGCATACTTTAACCAATCATTATAATTATGCAAAATTTTTTCTTTATAAATAAGTTTTAGTTGATTAACCTTTCTAATCTTGCTTTTTTGTTCTCCTAATGGAACAAAGTGTTCTTCAGAGAGAGTTATTAACTATTGGTCAAAAGCATGTAATGGGTGCCTGCATGAACAAAGTGTATATGTTGATACTGTTGCTTTGCGCATTTGTATTTGTTGGAATATGCAGTTCGCCTTATAGTGTGTTAACTATTCATGCTTCAGAGTCCTTCTGGGACTATAGTTATTCAAGTCTTCCTGGAGAGGGTTACTCGATTATTCAGACAAAAGATAATAGTTATGTTATAGCTGGAACGTCTCAAGGACATTTTCTTCTTGTTAAAGTGAATTCAAATGGTGAATTACAATGGAACAAAACGTTTGGTGAAGGTGCTGCAAAATGTGTCATCCAAACTCCTGACGACTACTTACTTTTAGTTGGCAATAGTACAATATTTAATTTGCTTAAAACCGATAAGGATGGAAATGTAATTTGGCAGAGAACTTATGATAGTCATCCTGAGTTAATTGCCTTAAATTCACTTATTCAAACAAACGATGACGGGTATGCTTTGGTAGGGAACACGTACAACGATACTGGTATAATGATCAAAACTGACACAAACGGAAATGTCCAATGGACTAAACTTTATGGCGATACCTATCCCCAAAGAAAGCTAACTCTTATAACTGACATAATACAAACAGAAGATGAGGGCTTCATAGTCGCTGCCGAAAGATGTATAGTCAAACTTGATTCTAACGGCAACCAACTTTGGTACCGCGACAATGCAGGTACGGCTTACTTTCTACTGCCAACAGATGACGGCGGTTACTTCTTCTCAGATGCTAAACATGTACCAATTCCCATATCTTCACCACCAGATGAAACTGAATTCATTCCCACAGGTTATCCTGGCCAGAATAGCATGCTAATAAAGGCAGACTCTGAAGGCAACTGGAAATGGCGTAAAATAATCGTAGATGGTAACTACAGCGAGTTTAAGGCCGGAATCAAAACTAGCGAAGGCGGCTATGTTGTCGCCGGAATTCTTAGCGCCCAACACCATATGCAAAAAGTAGGTAACATAACTGTTCCCTCTTTACCTAATCATTTTTCAGTAGGCCTAGTAAAATTAGATGACGACGGAAATATTTTCGGCAACAATACTTACCCGCCGGCAACACAGGGTAGCAATTTTATAAATTCAATTATAGAATCTGCTGATGGCTACTATGTCTTCACAGGTACATATGCTAGCAATAGTGGTGAAAAACAGCTCTGGATAGCTAAAACACAAATTGATCCGACGCCTGACAATATTTCGCCAATAATTAGAGTACTATCACCTAAAAACCAAACTTACAACAATAAACCCTACTTAACTTTCTATGTCAGTGAACCTGCATCCTGGATAGGTTACAGCCTTGACGGTAAATCTAACATCACTTTAACAACAAACACAACTTTGTCCGATCTTACACAAGGTACACATACGATTGTAATATATGCCAACGACACATCAGGCAACTTAGGCATATCTAACATAGTTTTCTTTAATTCTCAAACTGATTCTACTTCAAATCTGACAATATCTACCTCGCCGTCAACTACCCTCCCCCCATCTATTTCACCTATCATACCTCAAGAAACTATCCATGCTCAACAACCACAATTACAAATATCAATAGAATGGCTATTAGTAATTACAATAGCAGTTGTTGTCGTTGCAGTAGCAATTTTTACTATATACATAAAAAAACAAGGTGACCAAACTTGACTAAGAAAAAGCTTCTTTCTATTTCACTTTTATTGATTATGATCTCTTTGGTTTTCTCTGCTCAAAATAGCTTTCAGCTTGCAGAAGCTAACTTTTTTCCAATGCAAGTGCCCCAGCCAGCAATAACAATTAATGAAGATGGAACCATCAGCCCAGTTTATGCGCCTATAGTTCAAAGCGGAAATATATACACACTTACTGAAGACATCACAGGTAACTCCATAGTTATCGATAGAGATAATATAGTTCTAGACGGTGCAAACTACACACTTCATGGCAACGGCAACCTTGCAGGAGTATTCATACAAGATCAAAACAACGTAAAAATCCAAAATCTTAACATACAAAATTTCACTTACGGCATACTATTCACTTGGCTCTATAACTATGGCGCATCTGAACCAAAGACAAATACAGTTAACAACAACACCCTAACAGGCAACACCTATGGACTATATTTCAATGATTTTTCACAAAGCAACATCATATCAGCAAATACGGTTAAAAATAATCTCTATGGAATCTACCTTGGATCATCTTCAAATAATGTTCTAAAAAATAATCATATGAGCAATAATACTTTCAATTTCTTTGTTTCCGGCTACTCTTCAAGTGCCATAAATGATGTAGATACATCTAACAAAGTTGAGGGCAAACCAATTATTTACTGGATTAACGAGCAAAATAAACAAGTTCCCTCCGATGCTGGTTACATTGCATTAGTAAACTGCAAAGAAATAATTATACAAAATTTTGACCTACGCCATAACGGCCAAGCTATCCTCATAGCCGGAGTGAGCAACTCCACAGTAATTAACAACACATTAGCTGAAAACGATAATGCTTTGTGGATAGTCAACTCAAATGACATTGCAATTACTCAAAATACGTTTTTAACCAATACTAAGGACTCACTTTACATAGTATCAAGCAATGCTACAACAATAACAGGAAATCTTTTCATCGACGGCGGCTATAACGGTTCTGCTTCTGAACAAACCTTATCTAACCTAGGACAAGCTGCTGTAAGGATAACTAGCAGCTCAAATAATGCCATTTCCAATAACACTTTTTTAAACAACGGTGAAGGTATCAGCTTAAGCAGCTGCAGCAGCCATCTTATAACTGAAAATTACCTAGACTCTAACACTGGAACAACCATATACCTCTATAGTTGCACTCAAAACAGTATCATTCGCAACACAATCTCTAACGGAGGCGGTGTTGGAGTTAAAGTTTGGAATTCAGAAAACAACATAATAAAATCAAACCTTTTGACAAATAATGTTTTAGGTATCCTACTAGATGCAGCATCAAATAACTACATTCTTGAAAACACAATTGCCAATAATACTGATTGGGGCATGCAGCTAAAAAGCACCAGTGATGACTTTATGAGTTCCACAAATAATACTATATTGCGTAATAATTTTATCAACAACCAACAAAGTGACGGCCTAGATGTATCTATACCTGGAGTTTGGGTTATGCTAGGTGGCTATATTGCCGGTTTAGGTAACATCTGGGATGATGGCTATGAAGGTAACTTTTGGGGCGACTACAAAATTCGCTATCCAAACACCTCTGAAGTACCAGGCGCTGGAATATGGGATCAAGCATGGGTAATTAATGAAAATAACATAGATCACTGTCCACTTATCTTGCCCTACCAAAACAGCCTCCAACAATTAACACCGACTCCCACAGTTTCAGCCGTCCCAACAATTGAGCCATCAACATCTGCTCAGCCACATCAATCACCAAATACTTCATTGCCATCTAACTCACAATCTACATCTCAACAGCCAATACAACCTTCAGAACCTTACATGGCACCTGACTCAGCGTTGGTATTTGCTTCAGTAATTATTATCATAATTATCACAACAGCAATTATCGCTACTGCACTTAGACAAAAAAGAGCCTAAAATGCTCTCTCTCACCTAAAACACATGCCAATTAGCCAAAAAATAATAGATAATCTATTCAAATAAACACAGCGTTAGTATGTATTCCTCCCATTTTTACATATTATGTTTTCAGAAGCTAACCTATGCATTTTCTCAGCATTTTTTAATGACCCAAATAAAACATTTCTAACTTCAAGACACATATTTTTTCTACTAATCTCGATATCCCATTAATGGTGCAATAACTTGAAAAATAGTTGTCTTTTTTTACATACCCAACTATAAAAGAGGTAATCTGAGCTTTTTGTAGTTTACTTATATCTTATAGAGGTTCAAACTGGCTTCTGATAAAGACAGAAAGTGCTCTGTAAAGTTGAGGTTGTTGGGAAAAAGTTATAGCATAGTTGGGTATTAAGGCTTGCATCAGAAGGTATTTGGTTTGCCGGAAATTCGTGTCGCACTTGTTGGCGTAGGCAATAGTGCTTGCGCGCTTATTCAGGGTACACAATATTATAAGAACGCTAAAGATACTGAAACAGTACCGGGTCTTATGCATGTCAACTTTGGCGGATACCGCATTAACGACATAAAATTTGTTGCTGCATTTGACGTTAACAAGAACAAGATTGGAAAGGATCTTTCGGAAGCTATTTGGGTTGAACCTAACTGTGCAGAAAAATTTGCTGACGTACCTAAAATAGGTGTGGAAGTTTCGCCAGCACCGATTCTTGACGGTGTTGCCCCGCATATGCGTGATGTTTTCGCTGTCTATGATGATAGTAATTACGACAAAACCGAAGTTGTAAAAATTCTCAAAAAGACTAATGCACAGGTTCTGGTAAATTATCTGCCTGTAGGCAGTAGTGAGGCTACTCGTTTTTACGCACAATGTGCTATAGATGCTGGATGTGCATTTGTCAATTGCATGCCTGAATTTATTGCTTCTGACCCTGAAAAACAGTGGCCAGCAAAATTTGAAAAAGCAGGTGTGCCGATTTTAGGAGATGATATTAAAAGTCAAGTAGGCGCTACAATTCTACACCGTAATCTAGTAAAGTTATGTCTAGATCGTGGTGTTATTGTTGACGAAACTTACCAGCTAAACCTAGGTGGCGATACAGACTTCCAGAATATGACAGTAGAAAATAGGCTAAAATCCAAACGCGTTAGTAAAACTCAAGCAGTGACAAGCCTAGTGCCCTATGATCTGCCAACACGCATTGGTCCTTCGGATTTTGTGCCATTCTTACGAAACAAGAAAATCTGCTATATTAGTCTTAAAGGCAGAAAATTCGGTGATCGCCCCATAAATATAAGTGTAAAACTCGAAGTGGAAGACTCACCTAACAGTGGCGGAGTAGTCATAGATCTTATACGTGCAGCAAAAATCGCCTTGGACCGCAAAATTAGTGGTGCCTTACTAAGTATGCCTAGCTATGCGTTTAAACATCCCCCCATCCAAGTTCCAGATTCAGAGGCCCGTCAAAACACTGAAGATTGGATTGCAGGTAAACGCGAACGTTAAAAACTAAAAATCTATAAAAACCCGAAAATCGGGTTATTTATTTTTCATTTTTGTTCTAATATTTTCTTTTGTATATCTATATGCTATTTTTACAGGTTCATTTACTGTTGCTATTATTCTTCTGGGCTCGCAAATTCCTGGTAGTATATCACAAAAACTCATGTGTACTTAAAAATTACTGTATGTTTTATTTATTGAATTATATTTTTATGAAAACTTTTAAGGTCGATGATCAACAGATTATTTCCAGTTGGAAGGTCTATATTCATGGTAAATGTTGAAGGTTATGAAGTTCCTGAAGGTCTTTATTACTCGACGGATTTTGTTTGGCTTAAAATTGAAGACGATAAAGTCCGTATTGGATTAACTGACTTTGCACAGAAAAGACTTAAAGAAATTGTATACGCCGAATTGCCAAGCTCGGGAACTATAGTGAAACAAGGTGAACCATGCGGCACAGTAGAATCAGTTAAGGCAGTAACTGATGTTGTTGCACCTATAAGTGGCACAATCAATGAAGTTAACCAAGAAGTCCTTTCCAAACCAGAATTGCTTAACGATGATCCCTATAAAGAAGGGTGGCTCTTGGTTTTTAGCCCAACGAACATTCAAGCTGAACTGCCAAATCTAATGGATTTTGACAAAGCCATCGAATGGCACAAAGCCCAAGTGACCCAGAAGTGATCAAAGCTCTATGCCTAACCGCATAATAATTATAGGAGCTAGCGCTGCAGGAGTAGATGCTGCTTCTGCAGCACGGAAGAAAGACCGCCAAGCTCAAATCACTTTAATAAATCAAGAAAAATATGCGGGCTATTCTCGATGCGGTCTTCCTTTTGTCATAGGTGGACAAATTCCTACGTTCAACAACTTAATTGTTTATCCGTCAGCATACTTTCAGATGCTTAAGTTAAATTTGATAACTGAAACCACAATTAAAACCATCAATACCAAAGACAAAACTGTACTTGCCATAGACAAAGCTGGAAACTCAGAAGTCCTTCAGTATGATAAGTTGATAATAGCAACAGGTGGCTATGCATTTATGCCACCAATAAAAGGAAGTGACAAGCAAGGTATATACAAACTACGTACACTTGAAGATGGCGAAAAAATTGACCAAACAATCAAAGATGGCGCAAAAACCGCAGTTATAATGGGTGCCGGATTAATAGGTCTTGAAACCGGTGTGGCACTGCTTGAGCGTGGTTTGCAAGTTACTATAGTTGAAATGCTACACCAAATTTTACCTGCAATGCTTGATCCAGATATGGCTAAACAAATTCAAACTTTACTATCTGAAAAGGGCATACGTATTCTAACTGGAAGAGCGGTTGAAGAACTAGTCGGTGATGAGAAAGTTACAGGTATAGTAGCAGGTGGGGAACAAATTAACGCCGATATCGTAATGAACGCGTTTGGGGTAAGACCTAACACAAAACTTGCTGTTGATTCTAATATCCCTCTTGGTGAATGCAACGGCATTAAAACCAACTCCAAAATGGAGACTCTTATTGACGACGTGTATGCTGTAGGTGACTGTGCAGAAACAGTTAACTTCATTACACAAAAACCAGTATGTGCCCAGATAGGAACTGTAGCAGTCAAGCAAGGCAAAGTTGCAGGTATAAACGCTGCTGGAGGCAGCACTGAATATTATGGCGCTTTAGGCTCAGCAGTAACCAAATTGTTTGATACGCAAATTGGTGTAACAGGCTTAACCGAAGCTGCTGCACAACGTGCAGGAATCGAAGTAATCACAGGTGCAGTTAGCTCAAAAACAAAAGCAGTATACTATCCTAATGCATTACCCATAAAAATTAAGCTTGTAGCTGAAAAATCCACCCAACGGATAATAGGTGCTCAAATAATTGGCGGTGAAGAAGTCACCCAACGGATAAATGCAATTTCAATAGCTATACAAAAACAAATGACTCTTCAAGAATTAGCCAAAGCTGACACTGCATATGCACCACCTCTGTGTGAAACATGGGAACCCCTTATTACAGCAGCTGAAGTAGCATTAATGAGGATCAGATAATCCTCATTTTTTAGAAGTTTACTGATTCATTAAATTTAATTATCTAGAGTAGTAGATTCTTCTTGTGGATTCGCCTTGGTTACAAAATGATTTTTTAAAAATGGGGTTCCTTATATTAGCTTTGGTAATGGTCCAAATGTACTGCTAGTTTTTAGCGGTGGACCGGGAAATTACTTATCCAACTTAATGGTAAAACAGTTTAATTTCTTATCAAAAAGTTTTATCGTTTATGTACTATCTCGTAAAAGTGGGTTGCCTGAAAACTATTCCACTTTAGATATGTCTGAGGACTTTGCAAGAGTAATATGCAACGAATTTAACAGTGGTCCAGTAGATGTAATAGGCGAATCATACGGGGGACTAATTGCACAGAATTTAGCGGCAAACCACCCTGAACTAGTTAGGCGATTGGTTATCGCATTTTCAGCTTATCGGTTTAGTGATGAAGGAAGTAAACTTGATATGCATTTTGCCGAATTAATAAGTCAGGGAAAAATAAGAGCTGCCTTTAAAGCTATGGCACCTATAATCGTTGGTAGTAAAATAAAGAAAAGTGTTCTGTCATTTTTCATGAGCCTTCTTGGTCCAATTATGCTATGTAAACCAACAAATCCCAAAGATTTGCTTATAGAAGGTAAAGCCGAAGCCGTTCACAATTGTATAAGTCAGTTATCTTGCATAGTAGCGCCTACACTTGTAATTGCTGGCGATAAGGACTATTTTTGTCCTGTAGCACTTTTACATGAAACCGCTTCTGGAATTGCCAATTCCAAATTAATTTTATATGCAGGCAAAGGTCATATGGTATCTGGAAAAAGATTCGCTAAAGATATTCTGGACTTTTTAACTAGTTAAATTTTCTTTCCAAAGAGACATTCATTGTAAATGATAAAAATAATTTAAATCATAAATTAACTATTCAGCTTTTAATTCATGTTAAAAGGCTTCTTTGTAGGAATATGTTCGTTAATTCGTTACATTACTATTATTGTTTTTATAATTTTTAATTGTTTCATAATTTAATTATTTTTTTAATAATTACTGTAGGCATCAGTCAATAGATGTTTTATTCAAATTATGCTACACATCAATTAGGTGATTCTCGTTTTAGAGTGTGAAATATATGGTAGAACCCTTTGAAAATATTAAAAAGCGCAAAGTAGCGCTATCAACTTTTTTGATTTTTCTTCTGGCTTTGCCTGCATTGATGACTGTGGCATTGCCTGCTAGTGCAGCTATTGAAATGGATATACCAACCAACTGTTACATTGCAATTGCACCAAACCCTGTAGGCGTAGATCAGACAATGAATATTGTCTTTTGGCTTGACCATGCCCAGCCGCAACTTAACAATTTAGACTATTATGGTTGGAACTACACCGTAACAATAGTGGCACCAGATGGCAATACTTTCACAACCCAGCCGATTGAATCTGACCCAGTGGGCGGTGCATATTATCTTTTTACTCCTGACAAAGTCGGCGAATACAAAATCAAAGCAACATTCTTAGAAGCCAAAATAAACGTTACTCGAACAGTTGGTCTGATGACGTTACCTGCTGGGCTTTACACTTTCAAGTCAAGCACAAGCCGCGAAGTAACATTAACAGTGCAGAACGAAAAAATCGAAGCTTGGCCTGAAATACCTTTACCTACTGGATATTGGTCAAACCCAATAAGCGCTGAAAATCGTGATTGGTATCAAATAGCAGGAAACTGGCTCACTTCAGGACCTAACTACTTCACTAAAGCACCAGAAACCGCACATTTACTGTGGACCAAGCAGCTTACTTTCGGCGGCATCACAGGTGGAACTGCAGGATGGGGAACAAACTTCTATCACGGCTTACTTTATGAAAACAAATTTAGTCCAAGAATAATCAGCGGACGATTATTCTATAACACCTTTGCAGCAGGCGTAACAGGTGTAACATGTGTCGATTTACGCACTGGTGAAACTATATGGTCTAATGATTCTATGCCCCAACTTGCCTCAGCTCAGCTGCTAACCTTTAACACAGGTGTTCAAACTGGTACACTAGCTTATTTATGGACTTCAAGCGGTGGGTCTTGGCAAATGTATGATGCTTTCACTGGACGTCTCTTGACTACTTTTGCAAATGCTACTGGTTCGCCAGGTTCAGTATATGGTCCAAACGGTGAAATACTAGTCTATAGCCTCAGTGGAGCAAGAAATCAGCTATATTTATGGAACTCAACTCTGGCAATTACAGCTGGTGCAACACAGTTCACCCTAGAGACTTATCGACCATGGAGACATCGCCAACACGTGATTGGAGTAGAGGTATACAATGGAATGTTACCGTGCCTGATGTACCTGAAACTCAGTCAACAGCTTTCACTAACTATGCAGACGGTGTATTAGTGGCTGAGTCAAAAATTACGTCCAATACAACATCTCCAACTTTCATACACGTAGGTTATAGCCTTCAAGATGGCTCTGAAATGTGGCGAAGAAACTGGACAAATGTCGGATGGGGTCCAGGCGGGCCTTCCTCAGCAACACTGATTACGACTTGGGCTAGAGCAACAGGTCTAGGCACTTATGCATTCTTCCAAAAAGAAACCATGCAATGGCATGTTATAGACATAAAGACTGGTGTTGAACGGTTCGTAACAGAACCACTAAATAAATTCACTGATTCCGACTGGTCTGTTTATGATTGGGGCGCACAGATGGCGTATGATATGCTACTAACGACGGGGTATTCTGGTGATGTTATTGCTTTCGATCTTAAAACAGGCACGCACTTATGGACTTTTAAACAGCCCAGCAGTGGTATGATGACTCCATATGGAGTATGGCCTACCTTTGGCAGTGTAACTTGCGCTGATAACAAAATTTACTATGGCGTAACTGAGCATACACCCAACTCACCAATGCTAAGAGGTTATACACTATATTGTATTGATGCACAAACAGGTGATCTCATTTGGAAGCTTCCTGCATTCTTTGCATCAATGGCAGTGGCTGACGGCATATTAGTCGGATACAACGCATACACTAATCAGATATATGCATTTGGCAAAGGCCTGAGCAAAGTTACAGTTGATGCGCCAATGAGCGGTGTAACAATAGGTTCACCTATAGCCATTAGAGGAACCATCACAGATCAATCACCTGGCCAAACAGCAATGGGTGTTCCAGCAGCAGGTACACCTGCAATAGCAGACGAAAACATGACTGCATGGATGACCTACCTATATTTACAGCAGCCAATGCCAACTGACGTATCAGGTGTCCCCATGACATTATACATCTCAGATCAAAACAACAACGTAGTAGATACTATCCAAACTACAAGTGATAGTTCAGGCTGTTTCGCAGTCTCTTGGACACCAACAAGCACAGGACTGTACAAAATAGCTGCAGTCTTTGACGGCTCAAACAGCTATTACCCATCAACAGAAGTAACTGCTCTTGTTGTAGGCGAATCCTCAGAACAAATTGTACCTACCACAACACCCACTCAAACAACACCGTCAACAACTACACCGTCAGCTATAGTTACCCCAACAACTACACCTACTGTAGTGCCACAACCCGAAGGTGGACTCCCAACTGAGACGTTACTTATTGTAGCCGCAATAACTATCATAGCTATAATAGTAATCACAGCAGCATTGCTTCTAAGACGACAAAAATAATCCTTTTCTCTTCTTTCTCTTTTTTTTATAAATCTAAAAATTAAACAAGCTAAACAAACTTTGGTTATACTCCTACCAAGTGCTGTATAAGTTAATGTTTTAATTTTTCCTCTATTATGCCCAAAGCCTTAGCAAAACTTCTTAATTTAACTTAATATTTTGATTTTTGGTACTTTACCTTAATAGTTGCTATAAAGGGTTTTGAAAATTGCATATTTTGAAACATTATTTAATTACTATGTAGTGCTACCATTTTTTACAGTAACTGGTAATCGCTAAATTGTGATCTTTTTATTATGAATTTTCTGTCAAAGAGAATATGTGGTTTGGGCTCGCGGCTATTTAATGACTATATGTTTTCTGTTTTGATTTTTTTAGATGCTTTGATTGCTAACTTGGTGTAGGGTGCGTGCGAAAATTAATAAAGATAAAGGTGAAAATAGCTTCTTAGTGATTGAAACAAGGAGATTGTGGTTTTAAGTGACAATTAAGGTTGGAATTAATGGATTCGGAAGAATCGGTAGACTTCTTTATAGAGCCGCTATTGAACGAAACGCGGATATTGACTTTGTTGCTATTAATGATCTTGCTGATGCGAATTCCAATGCGCATCTACTCAAGTATGACTCAGTCCATGGCAGATTTAATGGAACTGTAGAAGTCAAAGATGACACAATGGTTGTCAACGGGAAATCGCTTAAGGTCCTTGCCCAAAAAGATCCTGCAGCGTTACCTTGGAAAGATCTTGGTGTTTACTTAGCTGTGGAATCCACCGGTCTATTTACCAAACGTGATGGTGCAAGTAAACATTTGCAGGCTGGTGCTAAGAAAGTCCTCATATCTGCACCGGCAGAAAATCCAGACGCTACAATAGTTCTAGGCGTTAATGATGATACATACGATCCAGAAAATCATAATATACTTAGTAATGCTTCTTGCACCACTAACGCTCTTGCCCCTGTTAGCAAAGTTCTTGCTGATAACTTCGGATTAGAAAAAGCGTTCATGACCACTTGCCATAGCTATACTAATGACCAGAAAGTTCAAGATCTATTCCACAAAGACCTTCGACGTGCTCGTGCAGCTGCACTTAATATTATACCAACAAGTACTGGTGCAGCCAAAGCTATCGGTTTAGTTTTACCAACTTGTACAGGCAAGATGAACGGTTTAGCATTACGTGTTCCAACTCCTGATGTGTCTATTGTTGACTTAACCGCTATTCTAAGTAAAGATGTTACAAAAGAAGACATTAACATGGCAATGAAGCAAGCTGCTGAAGGTCCATTAAAGGGAATATTACAGTATACCGAAGATCCAATAGTTTCATCTGATGTGCTTCACAGCCCATATTCATCTGTATTCGACGCAGGCGCAACTATGGTACTAGGCGAAAAAAGCAACTTCATAAAAATCCTAGCATGGTATGACAATGAATGGGGCTTTAGTTGTCGCATGGTAGAGCTTATCGAAAAAATCGGTAAGATGGCAAATCAATAGCAAGCGTAGCTTAAACCTTAAAAACAAATCCACTCTTTCTTTTTATTCAGCTTTAGTTACATTGACTGGAGAATTGGCATATTGGCAAAGTATAAAACATTAGAAGATTTTGATGTAAATAACAAAGTTGTTCTTGTTCGCGTTGACTTTAATAGCGAAATTGATTCTGTAACAAAAAAAGTTGCTAGTGATGTGCGTATTCGTGCGCACGCAGAGTCTACGATAAAAGAGCTTTCTGAAAAAGGTGCAAAAACTGTAATTCTCGCTCATCAGGGTCGAAGAGGCGATCCAGATTTTACTTCGCTTAAAGAACATGCTCACGTTTTAAGCCAAGTTTTAGGTAAACCTGTTCAGTTTGTGGACGATGTTTTCGGTGACAAGGCTAAATTTGCCATTAAAAATCTTCAAGCTGGGCAAATCTTAGTTCTTGACAATGTGCGTTTATTTGCTCAGGAAACCAAAGAAGGTACACCTGAACAGCATGCCAAAACCGAACTTGTGCAAAATTTATCTTCAGTCGCCGACTTATTTGTTAATGATGCATTCGCAGCAGCACACCGTGCGCATGTATCTATGGTGGGGTTCACGGCTGTTTTGCCTAGCGCAGCGGGCCGTATTATGGAACGTGAATTAATCTCGCTAGAGAAGGCGCTTGAGAAACCTGAACATCCATGTATTTATATAATGGGTGGGGCAAAAGCAGATGATTCGCTAGAAATCTCGCGGTATGTGTTAGGTAATAAAATAGCTGATTATGTGCTCACTGGCGGGGTAGTCGCTCAAGTATTTTTAAATTCAAAAGGAATAGATTTAGGCAAACCTAACATGGAACTTTTGGAGAAAAAATCGCTTACTAAATTTATCCCGGGCATAAAAGAGCTCATGGCTCAGTATCCAGAAAAAATTGTTGCTCCTAATGATGTAGCAGTTAGTGATAACAATAACCGCGTCGAACTTGATATAGCCCAACTACCTACCGAGTACCCAATTTTGGATATCGGCGAAAAAACCATACATAAATACGCAAAACTTATCGAAACTGCAAAATCTATAGTCCTTAGTGGCCCTCTTGGGGTTTACGAAAAAGCTGAATTTGCGACCGGTACACGCCAAACTTTTAAAGCAGTAGCCGACAACGCCCAAGCGTTTAGCCTCGCAGGTGGAGGTCACACAATTTCAGCACTCCAACAATTTGGCTTATCTGAAAAAATTAGTTATGTTAGTACCGCAGGTGGTGCCCTCATCGAATTCCTTATGGGTAAAAAGCTTCCTGGCGTAGCGGCTTTAGAAAACGCAACCCAAACAAAAAAAGCATAGCTTTCTTCTTTTTACTTTTTATGCTTACGTTGATGCTTTTGTATACGTAATTTTTTATTTGACAATCTGCAAAATTTATAAAGAGCACTCTATCTTCACAGCATTGCCGTACTATTAGTTACTATGATAGATTTGCATACAATTATGGTACATTTGTTTATTGTTATTCTAAATAGCTTGACATTTGTTAAAGTGTAGTGCTTAACTGATCATTTAGTGTCTATTGAAACTTTTTGATTGCAATTTTACTTAAGATGATATTTGCATTCTATTTCGCTTTCTTCTATTTTCAATTATTT
>CAYSWL010000045.1:0-16623 GCA_964434745.1 uncultured Candidatus Bathyarchaeia archaeon
ATAGCTAAAATTATAAAAAGTTATTTACTAATAGAATATATCATATCTTAAGAGGTTAATAATTACAGTGGCAACCGATTCTTCTCAATCAAGTACTAACATTAAAAATCAAAATTCAAAAAAATCTACGTCAACAAATGATTTAGAGCTAAGCAGAGAAATACTAAGTAATCAAAATAGCAGTATATTGATTGATACACTAGATAATTTTCAAGATGGCTTTTTTGCGTTAGACACTAACTGGAACTTTGTATATATCAATAAGCGGGCTGCAAGCATTGTATCTCTTGAGCCAGACAATATTATAGGCGCAAATATTTGGGACGCTTTTCCTCAAATTAAAAATACAATACTTGAAGAAAAATATCGGTATGCAATGCAAACCCAGCAGGTTGTGAATTTTGAAACTAAAGGCATAGGCGGCGAAGTCTGGTTCAGCATAACTGTGTATCCGTCTAAAAACGGTATTCTTGTTAACTGGCGCGATATTACCGAACATAAACAGTTTGAAGATACTTTGAAAGAAAATGAGGCACGCTTCCGTTCTTTATTTGAAAATAGTCTTGATGCAGTTTTTTTAACTTATCCTGATGGAACAATTATTTCAGCAAATCCAGCAGCTGAAAACATGTTTAAAATGAGCGAAGAAGAACTCAAAAAGATTGGCAGAAACGGAATAATGGTCTTAGATAAAAAAGCTCAGGCCATCTTAGAAGAAAGAGAAAGAACAGGCAAAATGCATGCCGAATTTACATATAAAAGAAAAGATGGTACAACTTTTGAAGGCGATGCCACATCAACAATATTTACAGCAGCTGATGGAACAAAAAAGACTAATGTAATAATTCGGGATATAACAGGACGTAAAAAGATTGAACAAGAACTTAGAGAAAAAGAGCAGCTATATCGAACTGTATTTGATAATAGCGAAGATGCATTTCAATTAATCGAATTAAGTTATGATGCAAATGGTAAATCAGTTAACCAGCGTGTCTTGAAAGTCAATAAAGCATTCACTGAGCAGACCGGTATTAAAGAAGCAGATATTGTAGGCAAGATCGCTAAAGAGGTTAACCCAAAAGTCAATTCATGCTGGTTTACTGTACCTGAAAAAGTGTTAAAGACAGGTAAATCGATTCATATAGAAAGATATGACAGAAATACACAACGGTACTATGATGTTTACTATTTTCCATATTCAGCTAACATAATTGGTCTACTGTTTAGAGATATTACTCACCGTAAAAAAATTGAAGCTGAGCTGGTACATAGTAGTCAAAGGATAAATGAGATTCTTGAAAGTATATTTGACGATTTCATGGTTTTAGATCAAAACTGGAATTATGTTTATGCAAATAGCCAAGCAGCTAAACTTGTTGGGTTAGAACCTAAAAATATTGTAGGCAAAAACTTTTGGCAGTTATTTCCACAAAATAAAGGAACCTATATCGAGAAAAATTTACGTGAAGCAATGAATAATAGAGAAATTAGACGATTCGAAATACATGGTCAATATTCTGGTAAGTATAAATTAATAACTACATATCCTTCAGTTGATGGAATCACCCTAATAGCTACAGATATTACAGAACGTAAACAGTTAGAAAAGAAATTGCAAGAAAAAGAACGCATGGCCGCGATAGGTGAAACAGCAGGTATGGTAGGTCATGACCTACGCAACCCTCTGCAGACAATTGTAAGTGAATTATATCTTGCTGAAAACGAGTTAAAGTATATGCCTGAAGGTCAAAAGAAAACAAACATGGTTGAAGCAATACATAACATATCTGAACAAGTCGGATACATGGATAAAATTGTTAGCGACCTGCAAACTTTTGTTAAACCTGTTTTGCCCCATATGAAAACAGTCAAGTTAAAACCGTTAATAGTTGCCTTACTAATTCAGGCAAATATTCCAACAAACATCATTACTAATTCAAGTATTCCTGAAGAGTTAACTGTGAATGCAGACCCTCAACTATTGAAAAGAGTACTTATCAACCTCACAACAAATGCAATTCAAGCAATGCCACAAGGCGGAGAACTAACCATAAAAGCGTATCTTGATAAACACAAACAAGTCCAAATCACAGTTGAAGATACTGGTGTTGGCATTGCTGAAGAGGTTAAACTTAAACTATTCACACCACTATTTACCACCAAATCTAAAGGCCAAGGCTTCGGACTAGCAGTATGTAAACGAGTACTTGAAGCACAAGGCGGAACCATAAGCTTTGAAAGCCAACTAGGCAAAGGCACCAAATTCAAAATAGAGTTATCATCGCAAACTGATAATAAATAATCGTTTATCTTAGCAGATGGTAAGATGGTTATTCATTTCGGATTTTGCAGAAATAATTTTATAACATGCAAATATTTGATATATGAGTTAGCATATGGTTGCAGATCAATAGCAGTTAGCTAAAGGAGAATTTTTAACGACAGATCAACTAAACAAGCCCAAACTTGCAGTATTCGATGTTGAAGGCGTAATTATACCTAAAAATCGATTATTTTTTGAAATGGGTAAACAATTAGGCACAGTGGCTTTTTTTAAAATACTTTTCTTTGGATTCTTATATGAGTCTGGAGTTTTGCCTTTAAAGCAAGCATTAAGGCATATTTTTTGGATTATGCGTGGTTCAAAAGTAGAATTACTTTTTCAAAGCCTAGAAAGGATTCCTCTTTTGCCAAATGTGAAATTGGTTTTTGATGAACTTAAAATGAGTGGGTATCGAATCGTTCTTATCAGCTCAGGAATACCAACAATTCTAGTTGAAAGAATAGCTAGTATGGTTGGTGCCGATTATGCTATAGGTATCCAGTTAGGCATAAAAGATAAAATATTAACTGGAGAAATTTGGGGTGATACTACAGAACGCTATGGCAAAAGGGTTGTTCTAAAAGAGATTCTTCAAACTGAACAATGCCTAACTAAGGACTGCGTGATTATAGCTGATGATAGGAATAATGCGTCCATATTTTTGAAAGATGCCTACAAGATTGCATTTAACCCTGATTTCATTTTACGCATCAAAGCTGATGTAGTAGTCACAGGCAAATTTGTCAAAATTCTTTCTGCCATAAAAGGCGAAAAACATGCTAGGTCATTTCCCTCTAAAAAGGATCTCACTAGGGAAGCGATTCATGCATCAGGTATTTTTGTTCCCATACTTGCTATGTTGTTTGGTCAATATTGGGTAGCATTAGGTATTTCTTCAATAATTGTTGCATACTCAGCCTCTGAACTTATGCGCATTCATGGAAGAAATATGCCAATAATTTCAGCAATAACTCGGCGTGCAGCATCACAATATGAACTTTACGAAGTAGCTCTTGCACCACTTTACTTTGCTTTCGGAATATTGTTAACATTACTGATTTTTCCAGCTCCTGCTAGTAGTGCTGCTATAGCTATGTTTGCATTTGGTGACAGTTCAGCATCGATAATAGGAGCTACAATTTCAAAAAAGCATCTACCGTTCAATAGAGCCAAAACACTTGAAGGCAGTTTAGGCGGATTCATATTTGCGTTTTTAGCAGGCTTGCTATTTGTATCTCCTTGGATAGCACTAATTGGTGCAATAATAGCTATGACAATTGAATATTTACCGCTACCATTTAATGATAACTTGATTATTCCAATAGGAACAGGATTAGCATTAACTCTGATAATATAACAAGATTACGGTTATAACTTATCTAACGCTTTAAAATAATCAACCACAAAGCAACGTTTTCCCTTAGAAGCTATAATATGACCTTCAGATTCAAGCAACTGCTTTTGAATATCAATACCGCCAGGATATTTATCATTCAAAAAGCCATCAGCTTTCAAGGTCCGCCAATATGGGGTAATATTGTTTTCACCATTTTGCTGTTTTTCAGCTGCAGCATTAGCTGCAATCCAAGCAAAAATGCCCGTAGTCAAAGGGCAACCAATTGTTGCAGCATGCTTTTTTGCCAAAGCCATTCTGATATCATTAATTGTTGTTAATTTCCCATATGAAACTTTACGCATAAACTCATCAACTTCTAATGGGGCAGGAATTACAACAGTACCAGCACCCCAACGTTGACTCATTTTTCCAGTTATAGGCTCTACTCTTGGCAAATCCTTACTATCATTTAATTTCTCAACCCAAGTAAGCTTCTTTTTAGAAGATTTTTTCATACCACACACAACTGCCTTTTTTGATACAGTTTTCTTAATAGAATTATGACTTTTCTGAGCATTAATCAGAGTCTGTTTTTGAAGATGACTAAGCCGTTTAATAGCTTTTTCACGTTGCATAGCTGCTGAACGAGTTTCAAAAACTTCCACATAAGCTAACTTTTGAGGCTTATGCATCTTAGTATATTTCGCACCCCTACCATTTGCATGAAGCCTAGCCCGTTCTTCCACATCTTTAGTATAACCAGTATAGAAACTTCCGTTACTGCAAAGCAATATGTAAACGTAGTAAGCCATCAAGCGGTCTCCATCACTATTTTAAGTACATATCAAGTGTCTGTGTTGGTGGTTTAGTTATTGGAGTTTTTGGTTGATTAATGATTTCTTCAGTGTTAAGTGTAAAAAGAGAACCTGCCTTTAATGCACGTTCAATATATATTTCAGGTTCAAGCACTTGTATAATTGTCCGATCCACATCTATTATGTAAATTTCATGAATACGCGCATTCTGGATACCATCTTCAGTAATAGGTGGATCTTGATAGTAGTAATCACAAAGGTTCTTAAGAGCTTCAATACTTTCACGACTTCGACTTCTAGGCGGCATTACCAAAGGTTCAGGTAAAGGCAAGATGTAATGAGCTGGCATACCTAAAGCAAATTTTGAACCAAAACGGCTGTAACGAACAATCTTACTAGCGATACGTGCATATGTATAAGTTAAAGGCCCCATTGCGTTTTCAGGAGGAATAAAACCAGTTTCAATTTCAGTAACAAGTGTACCAGAACCTTTAGTTCCAAATAAATCACAAGTCAACAATTCAGTAAGCGGATATTCAATTTTAACTTCATATCCTTTTTGAATAAGATACTTAGCGCAAACCATTTCCATAACAGAATGGTTGATTTTTACAACATTTGCTTTATGCAACTCAATAAGTGTATCTCTAAGCTTGTTAAGCTTATGAGTCTGCTCTTTAGTGGTATCAACAATTAAACGTGAAAGCAAAACATTAATGTCTTGATTAAACTTTCCTCTACTATCAGTCATTTGCGCCTAACCCGCAACAACTAGCTTCTAGATAGTAACCAATTAGGGCCCGAAGGTTAAAAGCCTTCATGAACTAATATGTATTTGACTATTTTTGGAGTAGATTCTAATGAAATGCTATGTAGGCACTTCAGGTTGGGCATACTCCTGGAATCCGCAAAAGAGCCTAGACTATTATATAGAAAAAACTGGTTTAAACGCCGTAGAATTAAACTCAAGCTTTTACCATTTTCCTTTACTAACTTCAGTTCAAACATGGAGCAAAAAAGGTGCTAATCTACATTGGTCAATTAAAGTCAACCGATTATTTACACACACCTACAAATTTAACGAAAACACAATAAACCGTTGGTCAAACTTCTTTAACCTTTTTAGACCGCTCGATTCAGTAGTAGACTTCTATCTTTTCCAAATGCCGCCTAGTCTCACTCCGAAGGCAGCGCCTAACATTGAAGCTTTAATTAAAAAAACCCAACTATCCAATAGGTGCGCCTTAGAATTTAGAAACCCCGAATGGTTCACCAACAAATGGATAAATTGGGCAATAGATCTTGGAATAACTTTGGTAAGTGTGGATGCTCCAAATCTTCCAAGATGGATTTTTAACACATCAGACAGAGTTTATATTCGAATGCATGGACGAACCTCATGGTACGCCCACCAATACACTCCAGATGAACTTTATGAAGTAGAAGCTAAAATTAAAAAAGCAAACCCAGAAAAAGTCTACATATTTTTTAACAATGACCATGCCATGCCTAAAAATGCAAGAACCATGCTTCAGATACTTAAAAAACAAGAAGCAAAAACAGTAAGCCTGATTCACTAAATCAACCTCTACCAGCAAATCAAAGATAAAAAGCAAACAATTAACAAAATAGCATAAGTAAAAAATTTATTGGCCTCTATCCAATTCTGACAAAAAATGTGTCATGTACAGTAATTATATTTGAAAGCAGGTTGTATGACAATAATTGTAACAAAGATTATAGGTACAGCTAGAAGCAGTTTAGAAAAATATTTTAATGCAGTAATGACATCTGTTAGTGAGGAATACTATGCCTACAGCGTTTGTATTAATTAACACTGAAATTGGTTCTGAAACTGACGTTTTGAAAGAGTTAAAGAACGTAGAAGGAGTAGAGGAGGAGCCTTTTGCAGTATATGGCGTCTATGATATAGTTGCCCGCGTTAAAGCTGACACTATGGAAAGACTTAAAGAAATTGTTACTTGGCGCATTCGCCGTTTAGACAAAGTACGCTCAACCTTAACAATGATTGTTGTAGAAGAAAAACAACAGCAACTGTAACATTCTTTTTTCTTTAACTACTTTTACAATAATAAGCTGCAAATTGGTAGTTTAAGCTACCAAGCAGGCTTGTTGTTTCATATTTGTAACCACACAGGTTTAAAGCTGTAAAATCACCCGATTAATAGTTGGTGACAGTGTGCTCGAAGAAAAATATACTTGCCCTTGGTGTGGTTCAAGATTTGAAAATAGAATAGATCTGCATATACATGCACAGACACATTATGATGATATGAAAAATGTTGTGGCGTGTACTAGAAAAATTAGCAATTTAGAACCCGCCATATTAACATAATTTAAGTTAAATTTGATTTTGCATAGATGCAGAAGAATTAACTTAAAGGCAAGCTAAACTATTTTACTTGTTATTGCCATTATTTAATGAAGAATTATGGAAAAATCCAAAATTCGGCGCTCTATACCGTGGGTGTTTTTTTCTATTATTGGATTACTTGTAGCTATTGTAATAATTTTTGTTGTATTACAGTCTCCACAAAATTTGTATCCAGAAGAAATCCGCAGCTATGAAGGTGAGGATTTGTCTTCTGTTGCTAATTTACAGGAAAATGCGATACGGGGTAATCAGAGAATTAACCAAACAGCCTATCGTCTTTCAATAACAGGTCTTGTAGATAATCCTTTACAGTTAAGTTATGACCAAGTTATTAATAATCATCAACGTTACCAGAAAGTGATTACTTTATACTGTGTTGAAGGCTGGAACGCTAAAATCTTATGGGAAGGTATTCTCATTAGCGATTTAATTGCAGAAGCCGGCGTTCAACCTCAAGGAAAAGTTGCAATATTTCGTGCAGCAGACGGATATTCAACAATGCTACCTTTAGACTACTTATCAGAAAGAAACATTCTCTTATCCTACAAAGTCAACGGAATAATTCTACCACCTGAAAAAGGATTCCCATTCCAATTAGCCGCTGAAAGCCAAGCAGGATACAAATGGATTAAATGGTTAACAGAAATTGAAATTTCCGATGACGAAAATTACCGAGGGTACTGGGAAAGCCGAGGCTTTCCAAATGATGCAACCATTGAATAAGTACACAGAAAATTTTTTTACTTTTTTAATATCTATACAATTATATTGTTAAAGGAAGGGAAGATATTGGTGGCTAATGAAGATATTAAAGATTTGAAAATTCAGATGCATAAACTAACAAAAGAATTACCTGAAGTCATGAATAGCTTTAACCAGTTGCATGAAAAAGTTATTGTTGATGGAACAATCTCAGCAAAACAAAAAGAACTCATAGCTATAGGAATTTCTGTAGCTATCCGATGTACACATTGTATGGTTTTCCACATAACAAGTGCAGTAAAGTTAGGTGCAACAAGACAAGAAATTCTAGAAGCAATTTCTGTAGCCATACTTATGGGAGGCGGACCAGCCACTGCGTACTCAACAGATGCACTTAAAATCCTTGATAGCCTAACATCTGAAAAGTAAACATAAACCAATTTATCAATTAGTTGGTATCTAAAAACAAATATCAAATCACTTTTTTATTTTCTCAAAAAATAAGATTAGTGTTCTCTTTGAAGAACGAAGTGTTCTCCAGTTAGAGCTAAAAATCTTTTTGCTAATACTATAGAGTCAGGTATAGAAGTCATGCCGAATATTTCAACCATGACCAAGCTAACTGAATTAAAAATTTTGTTTCTACAAAGAAAGAAAGGGATAGTGCTAAAAAAGTATTTGAATAGAAATCAACCAAGCAAAACAAAAAATCGTATAAAACAGTGGCTCATAGCTGTTTTTCTACTTATGCTGCTTTCTTCAGTAACTATAAGTTCATTATTGCTTATTCAAACAGTTAACGCGCAACTATCTGAAATAAGCATTTTCATAAATCCTGATGGTTCAATATCAGGCACAGATAAAATACAAAAAAATGGCGATGTATATACAATAGCAAGTGATCTTAGTGGTTCAGTTCGCAATGGACAAGCATTTATTACCATTCTAAAAAATAATGTTGTACTTGATGGCGCAGGACACACGCTTACAGGAACAGGAACAGGAATAGCCATATTAATTGAGCAAAAATCGAATATTACTGTAAAAAATGTTGTAGTCTATAATTTTGGGGATGGTATAGACTCCAAATCGGCTTATGATGATTCTGCTGAATCAATCTATTCTACATACCACAATTTTGTCAATAATTCTTTTACAGTTACGTACTGGGGAATTTCAATGGATTGGACAAACCACACAGTTATTGCCGATAACACAATAAATGCTCTAAACAGCAAGTACGGAGTTAGTATACATAATAGCAATCATAATGTGATAAAAAACAATACTATCATAAACGGTAGCATCTCTATCGATAGATCTATAAGAAATACGTTTATAGAAAATACGATTAATGGTCGATTGTTTGTTCTTTTAGAAAATGTATCTGATCAAATAATCGATGGTGCAGGACAAGTAATACTTTACAACTGTAACAATATGACAATAAGAAACATTAATCCATACTCTGATCTTAGAGCGGCTATCCAATTATTTCAAACAAATAGCAGTGAAATAAATTTTTGCAGTGGACGAATTATCTTAACAGATTCATACAACAACAAAATTTATGATAATAGTTTATCAAACATTGACCCTGTTAACGCATATAGTACTGAAGCTTCAATCAAATTGGTAGGTTCCCAATTTAATGAAATATACAATAATCAAATAACACTTAAATCTCAAGGAGAAGGCATCTACTTAGAAGGCTCACACTTAAACAAAATATTCTATAATACAATTACCGGCGGAAGTTCAGGCATTAAACTTATGGGCTCCAAAGAAAACGCAATCTATGAAAATAAGGTACATAAAAGCGCAAATGGAATTGACTTAACATTCTACATGTTTGCATCTATTCCGCCAAGCTGCATCAATAACTCCATCTACAAAAATATAATCACTCAATGTGATAGAGGCATTAATCTTTATGGCGCAGACAAAAACTGCTTCTACGTGAACAACATAACTGCCTCCGTAGAATATAGCATATACATCCATGTAGCTGATGAAAACAAATTTTACAACAATAACATAGAAGGCAAAGCAGTAAACGTATACGAGAAACATGAATTTTACTGGGGAATGGGTTTTGAAAACTATTATTCAAAAAATAATACTTGGGATGCCGGCAGCCAGATAGGCGGCAACTATTGGAACGACTATAACGGAACCGACGCAAATAACGATGGCATAGGAGATACACCATATATTATTGATGCAAATAATACAGACCATTACCCGCTTATAAAACCGTTCAACACAACAATCGGTAAACCTGAACCGATTAATGAAACGCCAACGCCAACTCAAACACCCCTAACTACAGGTACACCTTCAAATCTACCAACTCCAAGCAACACAATTACAATTTCACCATCGCCAACAATACCTGAATTATCCTTAGAACTAAGCCTAATTTTAACAACTATAGTAACAGCAAGCTTGATAATATTTGCAATAAGGAAAAGATACAAATGAGAAAAAAAATATGCACTGCAATTATCAGCATCTTTCTACTATTATCCATACTTCATATAACTAGTACTAATCTTACAGAGGCTCAACTTTCAGGATATATTAGCATTACAGAAAACGGCAGCATAGTTGGAACTAATGCAATTACCAAAATAGACGAAGTTTTTACTTTTACAGGCAATATCGCTGCTTCAGCATTTTTTATTCAAAAAAGCAACATAATAATTGATGGCGCAGGGTATACTTTTAATTCAGATAGAAAAATTGGAGATAATCTATACAGCAGAGGAATCATATTATCTGAAGTCTCAAACGTCACAATTACTAACTTAAAAATTAGCAATGGATCAAGTAATATTGAACTTAATAATGCAATTAACTGCACAATTGCATCAAATATTCTTGTAGATAGTGAGAGTTACGCAATACAGATTACTTCATCAACAGGAAATAGCCTAATAAACAATTCAATAACTGGTAGCTATAACGGAGGTATTCGACTTACTAATTCAAAAAATAACTACCTCATCAATAATAATATAAAAGATAATGGAAATGGCATCTATATAGAATATTCATCTGAGAACATCTTCAAAGGAAACGTTCTTCAAAACAATACTGGCTATTCATCTAATCTTCAAATAGCATTTAGCCAAACTTCTGATTTGGATAACGATATTGATACATCAAATATTATTGATGGAAAACCAATATACTATTGGCAAAATATTCAAGATAAAACTGTTCCGTCAGATGCAGGATATTTAGTTCTTTCAAATTGCACTAGAATAATTGCTAAAGATCTTACTGTACAAGCAGTAATTTTAGCATCTACTTCTAATTCGACGCTAACAAACATTACTATAGAAAATGAAGGCGATACCGGCATTCTGCTTGCATCTTCATCTCAAAACATAATTAGCAATTGTAGCTTACGGCTAAATACAAGAGGATTTCAACTTAAAGACTCAGAATATAACACCATTACAAGATGCACTATCGCTTGTTATCGCGGCATAAATTTAGACCATTCAAATTTTAATGTCTTTTCTAATAACAACTTTGCCGGAAGCAAATTTGCCGTTGAGCATTATGATATTTCCACATTACCATTCAAAGAAGCTATATCAACGGGTAATGTTTTTTATGAAAACACCTTTGCACAATGTGAGACAGCATTAACAATCAGCATAAATTATACTATACATAACAACTACTTTACTGGTAATCGACAAGCAGTAGTTTTTCTTCGCGGAAATAACAATCTAACTGGCAATAACTTTACAGTTAATCAACAAGCAATCTACCTTGACGGGGCAGATAACACCTTAAGAGATAACCATATTGACAATAATGACAAGAGCCTTGTTATCGGCGGCCTAGAACTGTTTCGCAACTATTTAGGATATGTTCCACCAGTTATTTACAGCAATGATATTGATGACTCTAATACTGTGAATGGAAAACCCATTTACTTTTGGACGGATGTGAAAGATAAAACAGTGCCTAATGATGCAGCTTTTGTCGTATTAATCAGATGCAATAATATCACAATACAGAACCTTAATCTGACCAATAACCCGCAAGGAATAATCCTGTTTAACACAAGAGATGCTACGATAAAAGAAAATTATTTGGCAGAAAACGAAATAGGTATTGGACTTTTTGGCGCATATAATTGTGAAATAACAGAAAATTATCTTACTGCAAACTCTTTAGGAATGCGGATTGACTCAGCGCACTCAAATAGAATAGTAAATAATACATTTATTGAAAACAACGGATTTGCCATACTCTTTTCAGGCAGCCAAAAAAATAACGTAATAATACATAACAATTTTATAAAAAATAAGTCCACTCCAAACTTACAAGTTTCAATTGACAAATGGTATGGCCCAGGCTTAAGCAACATTTGGAATGATACCAATCAAGGCAACTATTGGAGCGACTACTTTACGCGGTATACTAACGCATCAGAAAGTTCAAGCACAAATACAGGCAACACACCATTTGTAATAAACGAAAACAACATAGATCAACACCCACTCATAAAGCCCTACAACAACATTACAATCATTCCAAATCAACCAACCCCTACACCGACACTCACACCCACACAAACACCTCAACAAAGCCCACAGACAACACCAACCCCTAATCATACACCAACAACACCTGCTTCAACATCACCCTCACAAACTACCCCAAACCATGCAACACCACAACCAACACAATCAATAACTCAACCACAAGATATACAGCCAGAACTTACCTTGATAGTAACCTTAGCAATAATAATTATCGCAATAGTAATAGTAACCATATCCCTCAAGAAGGTAAACAGAAACCGCTAAGCAAGAAAAACAAAAAGCCTTACTCTTACTCACTTCAACCTATTTACAAACAACACTTACTAGAAAAAAATTTCTAATAAAGGTTTAAACTGTAAAAATTACATGATTTACTAATTTTTTCATAAGAAATGAAACGAAAAAACTTTTCTTGACATTGACTAATAACACATGGCAAGTTTTATTAGCTCCACATCTGTAATACAGGTTGTAACAGTTATTTAATGACTAGATAACAGTTAACAAACAAGTTCGCTTAGGCTACGAGTAATCGAGCTTATGCAAGTTAAACCTAACTCAACTCAAATCAACTCAAATCAAATATCACAAATATACATAGGAGGATAACACTTACGGGAACATCACAAACCTTTACTATAAAGTATGTTATACATGCACGCTTCGACATTGAAGGCGTAGTCGAAAAACCTGATGTTATTGGCGCAGTTTTTGGTCAAACAGAAGGTTTATTCGGACCCGAACTTGACCTTCGTGAGCTCCAGAAAACTGGTCGTATTGGAAGAATTGAAATAGAACTACATTCTAAAAACGACCGAACAAATGGCAGCATAACAATACCAACTAGTTTAGATCGAGTAAGCACTGCACTTATAGCTGCTAGCGTTGAAAGCATAAACCGTGTAGGTCCATGCAGCGCTAGAGTAATACTTGAAAAAATCGAAGACATACGTGAAGCTAGACGTAAAATCATTATTGACCGAGCCAAAGACATTCTTCATAAATGGAATATCGAATCCATGCCTAGCGTTGATGAAATCTACAAAGAAATCAGCGAAACCATGAAAGCAGGCAAAGTTGAAAAATGGGGACCTGAAGACCTACCAGCAGGACCAACACTAGAAAGCAGCAAAGAAATATATGTAGTAGAAGGACGCGCAGACATTATCAACTTGATGCGATGCGGCATAACTAATACAGTAGCACTTGAAGGAGCCAAAGTCCCAGAATCAATTAAAAGATTAACTAAAGAAAAAGAAGCCACTGCACTACTAGACGGAGACCGCGGCGGAGACCTTATACTAAAAGAACTGCTTCAAGTCACTAACATAAAATACGTTGGAAGAGCCCCACGCGGTAAAGAAATCGAAGAATGTAACTGCAAAGAAGTCAGCGAAGCTATAGAAAACAAGATAGCCGTTTCAGACTTATTCAAACCCTCACAAAAGAAACCAACACCACAAGCACAACTGCAAACCCTACCACAGCCACAAGCACAACATGCACCTCAACCGCACCCACAGCCAACAAAACCTAAACGCGAGTACCCTGAACAAATCATTCAAGCAGTCAAATCACTCTCAGGCACATTTGAAGCGATACTATTTAATGATAAACTAGAACAAGTAGAGCGTTTACCGGTTAGCCAGTTAGCTGAAAAACTCCAGCAAGTCACCGGCGTCGATGCAGTAGTATTTGATGGAATTATCACTCAAAGAATAGTTGACATATCAAGCGAGAAGAACATAAAACAAATAATAGCTTCACGCGTCTCAGAAGCCGTTAAACCAGCATTAAACGTCGAACTACACAAATTCCACGAAATCGCACCCAATCCAACTTAAGCGCCTCTAAGCGCCTAAGTATTTTTCCAAACTCTTTTCTTCCCTTTTTAAAATCTCTCTTTTAAGAAAAATAATCAAGTCTTTTTCTGAAATGTTAAAAAATCCAAGCACACGAGCAGCAGCAGGCACAATTTGCTTATTTACATAGTAATCAAAATCTAGGATATCTTGGGAAGTAAACATGTATGGCTGTGCACGCTTATACAAAGGGCCTTTACCTTTTGTGATAACATATCCGACTTTATCACCTACAGAAATTTTCCAGCCCTTTTGCTGAAGTATTTGCGCTGCTTCTACATGAGCAGCATTTATACTATATGCATTAATAGGTCTGGTAAGGGTTTTCCAGATTATAAAATCTCTAAAAGGCAACAGACCTTGCTTAAGCTCTTGCACATAATCATAAATGTATCGTTTAGCTTTTTCAGGTGCTTCTTCTTTAAGAATAATTTCTAAAACATGCTCCTGTGTTTGTTTGGCAACTTGTGCCCAGTCACCTCTAATTACCTCTAAACCAACAGATTCAATAGTACCATCTTGCAATAATCCAGCATATCTTTTCTTTGCTTCAGTGAACAATACTCGGACATACAACTTTTCTAATGCAATCTCTAATTTCAAATCTTTAGTAATCTTTTCAATCAACTTAGAGGTTTTCTGTTTGTCATAAGTAGTAAATAAGCTGTCAGTATCACCATAAATCACCTCTAACCCTAACTCTTCGGCCAAATGTGCCGCTTTTTTAATTATATAGCGTCCCCAAGCAGATGCTGCCTCTGCAACAGGTTTGCTATACCAACGTGCACCTACCCAACCTGCATAGCCATATAGGGCGTTGGTTATGATTTTTACTGCTTTTTGTCTAACATCAAGTAACTTGTATTCTGAATTTTGTGGACTTAATTTTTTCATCTGAGAACGAATCTTTGATCTTACATCTAGCAAGTAAGTTAATGCTTCTTTGTAGAATCCAGGAGGTTGTTTACGAAAACGGTATCCAACTTCTGGAGCTTCAAAAAAATTATCAGCTCGAATGTCTTGGTCTGGAGGGATGTAGGTGTCAGGAGAAAGATTATAAGAAATCATAAGGTTTGGATGCATTGATTTAAAATCTAATACTGCAATATTTTTGTGTATACCAGGATGGGGTTCAAGCACTAATCCGCCCACGTATGTTTTGTATGGTTCTTCTGTTCTTTTAGGTACAAGTTCACTAACAGGTTGAGCATGTTTAATTAAAAACCAGTCCACACGAAAACCTACAGCCGCAGTCATAACATGATCTAAAGGCAAACTAACAAGACTAGACAGTTGAATACTAAAGTCAAGTAAAGCATCTAAGATACCTTTGATACGTACTGCAGTATCCATAGAGAACTGTAATAGTTTTGGTTTTTCTTGGGAGTTATCCCAATAATTTGCAAAGTCAACGTCCCAAATAACAGGATGTTCACTATTACGCATTATGCCTAAATGGTCTGCAATGTTCTCTAAAGTTTTTACTTTAACATCTGCAAATAAATCTGTAAAATCTGCCAAATCTAAATGGACAATTCCAGTTAACGAATAATGACCATAAACGCTTGGATGTGGTTCTGAATTTGCACGATCAATTTTTAATCTTAAATGAATATTTTGAGTTCGCTCACGTATGTATGCCATCCATTTAGCATTAGTGCCATATCCAGCAATTATATCGGGGTTGTATTTGTGGATATAACAGATGAACTGCTGTAGAATACAGGTATCGTCTTTATCATTAGCAAGAAATTGACATTGCTCACCTTGGCTGTTAACAGTTGATATTATAATTATTGGATTTTTATCTGCCTGCGGCGAACCTTCTTGGCTATAGCAGATTATTGAGAAGCTAAGAATTCTAAGATCTGGTCGATTAACTTCAGATTGCTCAAGTAATATTGGTACAGTTTCAGCTAGGTATACTTTGTCAACTCTAACGCGATACATGTTTGCTTCTTCGCGGACTTCAACGTTATGCCATCTGCACGGAACCACATTATTGTCGATTAGATAACGCATAGACATGCGAATGTCATCTTCGAGGCAATCTTTTACACCTTCGAAGCTTCGAAGTAGCTTTGCAACTCGTTGGGGATCATCACAGTATACTTTCAATACCTCCACAGATGCCCCGAACAGTTTCCTCGAGCCCGCCTCTATCTTCACTATTGACTCACTATGCATATCCAAAATTTCTCTTGCAAGCTTCGAAGCATCATAACCCGGTGACACCACGACATAGAAATAGGCAATAAAACGGCGGTCAATAACGAGCACACGATTGCCACCAGAATCAATTCCCCACAGCCACAACTGCGGCACACCAGCCTTCACCTCAGCGTTAATGTCTAAAAGCCAAAAGTCCAACTTCACAAACAACAACCCTACAAATAATAAGCAAAAACCAGTTTTAAACTTTTAAAAGTAAAGGTTATAATAAAAAAAGAATTAATTTGCATATTTATTCAAAGAGTCTGCCATAAAAAAGAAAAAGTAACAAATAATAAAAAATGTTCACCAAACAAGACAACCAATTGATCGTTTACTAATTTAACTTTAAAGATTAAGGATACATAGTACAATTGTTTTTGCATATTTTATGTACTTTAGAGGTGA
>CAYSWL010000046.1:0-16503 GCA_964434745.1 uncultured Candidatus Bathyarchaeia archaeon
TTCAAGCGATTACTTCCTTTCTGGAGACGTATTAAAGCGGGTCAAGTATAATTCCTTTAGGGGTTGCTATACAGTTAACTGACGAATCCATAGAATGCTAAGAGTAATTTTAGGGTTATCGACGGCGACCAATGATTTAAAAGGCTATTTTTTTAATCCAAGAAAATAAAGGAAAAAATAGACACCTGAAACAAGAATTCGGAAATCAACTTTGAGTGAATATCCGATTCGACTTTTTGAGCGTACAACTCGGGAATTCACTGGGATACCTACGATTTTGCATCCGCGTACTGCTGCTTGCGCTAAAAACACCATGCCATAGGTTTCCGTTTTGCCAAAATCTAAAACAGATAAAAGTCCAGAGCGATAGACTCTAAAGCCAGAGAGGGGATCGCTGATGCCGATTATTTTCGAAGTAAAGTAGGCGAGTATCTTTTCAGATAATCGTGGTAAGCTGCTCCGCTCACCTATCACAATGTCTGCTCCCTTGTTTGACTGCGCCAGAAGTTTTGGAATTTCCTCAGGGTAGTGATCAAGATCAGCATCTATTGTAACAATCAATTCGCCATGTGAATTTCTGGCACCTCTATAGACGGCTTTTGATGGCCCCATACGGATTGGATTTTTGATTACAGTAGCACCATTTTTTTTGGCGATAGTAGCGGTGGTGTCAATTGAAGCGTCATCTACGACGATTATTTCTGCTTCACAAGCATTTTTTACCCTACATATAACCTCACCGATTGTTTCTTCTTCGTTGTAGGCAGGGATAACGATAGAGATGGACAAGACAAACAGCCTTATTCAAGTTTTTCCCAAACGATTTTCTCGTCACTTTCAATATCAAACTTAGCACGTCGCCCCACAACAGAGACCGAATCCGTGGGGGAAATACCATCACCAGGTCGTCGGTAAGCTAACATTTTTTCAGTAATTTTTGTCCCTTTAGCAATTCTATTTTTTGCGAAAATGCTTCGTCGTGCAAGGGACCTAAGCGGGATTTCGCTTTCGATGGGCTTTTTTTCCTCGAATCCTAACATTAACTCAATTTGTCGAATTTGCATAACGAGCTTACTTACCTCTTTGGGGGTGAATGAGCAACTGTGATCCGGGCCCTTCAATTTTTTATTTAACGTAAAGTGCTTTTCAATTATGCATGCACCCAATGCAACTGCTATTAAGGAGGTTAGTGAGTTTTGAGTGTGGTCTGAAAAGCCTACAGGAACATCAAAGGCGTTTTTGAGTGAGGAAATTGCCCGTAGATTGACGTTTTCGTAAGCCGCAGGGTAATTGCTTATGCAATGTAGAAGAGCAATGTCATTGTTACCGACGGATTTAACGGCTTCATAGGCATCGGAAACTTCCTCTAACGTTGAAATTCCAGTTGATAGGATGAGAGGGGTGCTTTTCTTGGCGACATATCTTAGGAAAGGCAAGTTGGTTATGTCTCCTGAAGCTATTTTAAAGCATGGGACATGAAGACTTTCGAGGAAATCTACGCTCGCATAATCGAGAGGGGTGGACATAAAAATAATGCCTTCGCTCTTAGAGATGTCCGATAACTCCGCAAAATCCGAGAAGCTCAATTCGCATTTTTTGAAAAGCTTGTAATATGGGTTAGAGCGACCCACAAAATCATCCGATTTGTATGTTTGAAATTTAATTGCATCTGCTTTTGCCTCAACCGCTGCGGTAATCATTTTTTTAGCGAGCCCTAACCGTCCGTTGTGATTTAAGCCTGCTTCAGCCACGATAAAAGTTGATTTTCCGTCGCCGATTTGCCTGTCAGCTATAATTAAATTATGGTCCATTTTAAGTACACTATCCCGTTTGAACATTGGAATTATCTAATAACTTTATTACGTCTAACAAAGGAAAAACTTCATTGGGCTTGTATAGCGCTTTGTAGATTTCGGTTATGAACTCGAAGTCTTCGAGGTAATCAACTGTTAATCGGATATCAGGGCGTGATAATTCTGTATGGGCCTGTAACGTTTGGACTTTAAACAACTTTGGTTGCCTTCTAATAAATGGGGTAACGTGTTCAAGATCGTATTGGTTCTTTGCTAGGTTGTGCGCTTTGTGAAGTATGTCCATTGAAATAACTTCTGCTGTTGTGCCTAAAGGCATTCCGATGGTTGTGGTATAATCTGCGTTGTTTTTTAAGTGTTCTTCAACCATGCGGTCAATGTTGGCGGCGTCTGTTAATGGATTATCAGCAGTCACCCGGATGACTATATCTGCTTTTGCCCATTGAGCTGCTAAAAAGAATCGATCAAGCACATTTTCTTCGCTTCCGCGAAAAACAGGAACATTGAGAGCTTCTGCAAGAACAGATATTTCTTTATCTATTGGGGCAGTAGTGGTTGCAATTATTATCTGGTTGACTTGTTTGGTTTGACGTAACCGCTCAACTAGGTGTTCCAACAAAGGCTTACCGATTATTTTTCGGGTAACCTTGCCTGGGAGCCTATGTGACCCCATACGGGCTTGAATAATTACTACGGTTCTCATGTTGAATTCTCAGGTCACTGGTTCTTATATGCGTCACTAATCTGTTCTACTACATAGTCCATCTCTGTTTCCGTTAGCTGAGGATACATGGGTAGAGATAGGATTTGATCGTACACTTTTTCTGCAACAGGGAAATCGCCTTTCTTGTAACCCAGCGTGTTTTTGTATAAGGTAAGCAAGTGTAGGGGGGTATAGTGAAGGCTTAATCCTATGCCTTTTTCATAAAGCTTCATGAAAAGTTGGTCGCGGCTCATTCCAAAGTCTTCTTTTATGACTTTTATTACATATAGGTGAAATGTGTGATAACATTCTTCTAACTCGACCGGAGTTATTATTCCGGGTATTTTCGAGAGCTTTGAGGTATAGTACTGAGCGTTTTTGCGTTTGCACTCATTCATGTCGTTGAGGCGTTTAAGCTGGGATATTCCAAGTGCAGACTGTACCTCATTTAGTCTATAGTTGTATCCCAATTCCACAACGTCGTAATACCATGAGAGTTTTTCTCGATAAAAAGCGTCCTTTGTCATGCCGTGTGTTCTACCGAGTGAACATTTCCTAGCTACCTCCTCATCGTTGGTAGAAATCATCCCACCCTCAATTGTTGTCATGTTTTTTGTAGGGTAAAAACTGAAGCAGCCTATACCGAAGGTGCCTGTCATTTGCCCTTTATAGGTGGAGCCTGCAGAGTGAGCGCAGTCTTCAACTACAAACAGGTTATTTTCCTCTGCAATTTTCATAATCTCGTCCATGTTACAGGACAAGCCTCCGTAATGTACAGGGATCACTACCTTGGTATTTTTTGTTATCTTGTTTTGTATTTCGTCCACTGATATGTTTAGCGTTTTTTCGTCGATGTCTGCGAAGACGGGTTTTGCCCCACAGAATAATGCAGAGTTAGCAGTTGCAGCAAAAGTTATGTCAGGAACTATAACTTCGTCACCTGGTTTTACTCCTAACGCTTTTAGCGATAGATGCAAAGCAGCTGTGCAACTGTTAACAGAGATAGCGTATTTGCACTTGAGGTACTCAGCGAATCGGTCCTCGAATTCTTTAGCTTTAGGACCGCCTGTAAGCCACCTAGAAGTCATTGCATCGGCAACTGCTTTTCTATCTTCAGCATTTATATCGGGAACAGAGAAAGGTAAGGTAATTTTATTCATTTTAAATCACTAATTATTGCATCATATTATGTTGGCTATTTTTAGCATTTTGGAAATCTCAACTTTGGTGATCGGCGTCTGATCTTTTGACGAGTAACTATTCTTACATAGCAAATTGGTAGTTGTGCAATCACCCGAGTTAATTACAAACATTTCAGGTAACTCAATACAATTTCTTGTCTCAAATTCTGTTAACAATTCTTCATGTATTTTCTCACCTGGTCTAAGCCCAACGAACTCTATTGTAGGTTTAAAAGTATGTCCATTTAACGCTTCAATCATAACTTCAGCTAAATCAGTTATTTTGAGACTTGGCATCTTTAGAATAAAAATTTCCCCTCCTTTGGCTTTCTCAGCTGCTTTAAAGACTAGACCGACAGCTTGGGATGTAAGCATTACAAACCGCGTCATTTCAGGATGAGTTATTGTTACTTTATTTCCTGAGGCTATTTGGCTTTTGAAAACCTCGGTTACAGACCCACGGGAGCCTAACACGTTTCCAAAGCGCACACAGGAAAACTTTGTTCTGCGGCTACCCTTATACGAGGAGGCCTCAACGACAAGTTTTTCGCAAAGTAATTTTGAAGCACCCATTGTGCTAGTTGGGTTTACCGCCTTATCGGTGCTTATAAAAATAAATCTATCAACGTCCTCAAGTAAAGCAGATTCAATCAAGTTCTGGGTTCCGATTACGTTTGTTCTGACTGCTTCAAAGGGGTTATATTCACAGATTGGAACATGTTTGAGGGCGGCTGTATGAAAGACTACATCGACATCCTTACATGCCATTCGCATGCGGTCTTTATCGCGTACGTCTCCGAATAGGAAGCGCAGGTTTTTTTTAGAAGAAAGCTGTTGCTGAAGATTAAACAAGCCATTCTCATCGTTACTTAAAACCCGTATGGTTTTTGGGTTATAATTGAGCAGTTGGTTAACTATTTCAGAGCCGATTGTTCCGTTACCGCCTGTAACTAGAATGGTTTTATTTTCAAATAAGGCAGCCCCTAACACTTGCTTAGAGTTATTAGACATATTGTTAACTTCCCTCTACCGAATTACCTCTAACTCTATTGTTCAAAAATATAGGTTGCTTAATAAGTCTTGAGTCAAAAGTTTGACTTAGCATTCATCGATTACCTTATGGAATGCATACGTAGCTGAAGATAATTTGAAACCTATGCTTGACAAAGCTCTCTGAACTGGCAGGTTAGTAATTTGAGTACCGAGCTCAATTATTTCGACTTTTGATTTTAGGTACTGCAACCCCTCAAGGATTATGCTTGTATAGATACCTCTCCCACGGGCCTTAGGATCCACAGCTGATAAAACAAAAGCACCAATCTTCAAGCCTAGAATATTTGAATCAGCTCTGACATGCTGTATGGTGGTGAACCCTACGGGAACACCATCTAATTCGGCTACGATGATGGCGTCGGCAGCTTCACCTTTGAAGGAGTTACGGATCCAAGCAACGTATAGAGAATCGCTTTTTTCTTTGGGTAAAGCTGGGTCAGCGTGAAACCTGTCAATTGCGACGCGTTGTGCCGAAAAAGAATCAGCAGCGATTTTAATCAATCTTTTTTCATCGCCAGGATTGGCCAGCCTTAGAACAACTTGGCTTTTTAGCAGCGGAATCTTCGATTTCCTAAAATCAAACCCATATGTTACAGTGGTATCCATCAATCGGAACCCGTTCATTTCTAAAGCATGAACAGTACCATAATCGTATATGTCGACTTTAGCAGCAATGTGGCTGAAACCTCTACGTTTCAACTCCTTTAATGCTTGGCAGATTGCTTCTTTTTTTATTGACTCTTCGCACGGTATGTTTTTAGAAGTTATTACGGCATCAATGGTTGCCATCGGAATTTTAAAGTGGGTTGAATCCCATGCCGCTGGCGAATAAATCACTAAACAAACAGGCGCCTTTGTTCCGTCTTGCACAATTATTAATCCAGTATCTTCTTGGATAATTTTATCAACAAGTCTCTTTACGTAAAAAACTTGAAGTTTGTTGGGGGAAATCGAATAGGTTCGGAAAGGTAAATAAAGATACCCGTTTACCAAACCAGTTATTTCATCAACTGTTGGTTTAGAGTCAACAAATTTCAGGCTTTATATCTCCTTTGTATAGCTTCGTAAATTGTTAATCAAACCTTTAAGGTATTCCTTAACGGTTCCTGTTAACTTGGATTTTGAATTCCGCATTATCTATCTTGAATGGCTGAGGGTTACTTGGCTATAAGAAACTATATCCTCGCGGATTAGGTTTTTATTGCCTTTAGTTCTCTTTTGGTGACGGGTTTGCTTTAGAACTATGTGAGCGAACTTGAACGTCCTTTAGTTGATTGAACGCTCAACTTATAAGATTAGAAGCTTGAGGTGCTTAGCAGGAGTTGTTTGAGGTTGGTCTACCTGTTGTTGCCCGTTTTGTTAAGAATGCAGCCAATTATTTGGGGCTTTTGCAAGGGTAGCTATGAGGGGGATTCAAAGTCCCATGACGAATAATTTTATTGAGCGTTTGATGGGTGAAGTCACTAAAAGGATTAAGCATAAGTGGATACAGTGGAGCACAAGTGATCTTGAGAACTTGCTAAGCATTTTACTCGCAAGGTACTTGTAACAATGTACCTACGGTGAAATGAAAGATCCTGAAGGCCTCAGAGTCCAGTAATTCTATAGGTTAAACAGATCGTGCATGATTTCCTTGTATCCTTTACATATGGGTTCCCAAAGATAGTCTCTCTTCCAACCCGTCATCCAATTATTTCGAATATAGGCCTTGAATAAGGAGAATAGCTTTATCGCTTGTTTTATATACTATAAACAATAACGCAGCTGAGGGTTAGAAATGAGAAAACTGACACAAAAACACAATTTAGCGTTTATTGTTATCGGAGCCTTATTTGGTAGTTTATTCGCATATTTTCGCAAACTAAAACTAAAACTATCAGGCGTTAAATACAATAGACCTTAGTCCCTATTACATACCGATTTTTCCTTTGGACATTTATCACTAACTGATCCGATTTTAGATAATTAATTTTCCAGCTATACGAAAGTTAACCAATCCGCTAACAACATCAGTCATAACATCGTAATGTTTGAGGCGGTTCCTAAACTCATCAGCCCATATACGAAACTTTTTCACCCTAGAATACGTATGCTCCACAACCACCCTCTCCTTCGACAACGCCTTATTGAAAGCCTTCTGCTCCTCTGAAAGCTCCTCTGCCTTGACACCTATTTTGCCTCGTCCAGGATTTTTCCTCTTGATAGGCAACACGCAGTTCAGTTTAGGATAATCATCCTTTATTCCAAGATAGCCCAAATCAAAATATTGAAGCACTCTATCAGGCAAATATGGGTGGCTATGCTTGTAGAGAGCGTAGTCATGCATGCTTCCCCTAACATGACTTGTCTTATGCACGATTAGGCCTTGTTTACAGAATTGAGGAAGCAATACCGTGATAATATTAGCAAGTGAAAGAGGCAAGCAATAAGTCAACATAGTTGTAAAGTAAGCCTTCAGTTCAAGCTTGCAGGAAGATGGCTTAGGAAGTTGCCTGTAGATAACACCAATTAATACAATACCTATTATACCTGCAATAAAAGTACCCGCAGTGTAACCGATTACTGCACCGGGAGTACTAAAACCTAAAACGATCAATGCAACAATGACAACGGTTTTAGAGAGACTCTGGAAGACAAGCATAACGCTGTTGAGTTCCAGACGTTCATAGCCAGTGAATACAGCGGTGCCAGCAGCAACTAATCCCCCAGCGAGTATGGAAAAAGAGACAATCTGGATAAGCGGAGCTATAACTGGGCGGTTAAAGACATTAATAGCTAAAAAATCGGCAAAGAAGAAAGTAAACATCGAAAGAACAAAACCAACAATTGTCTCAAACAAAATACCAGTTAGGAAAATACTTCTTATCTCATCCATTCTGCCCTCAGCACGAAACTGGGCAGTAAAACGGACAATAGCAAAGTTTACCCCCCAGTCACGAAAAATCTGAATTAATGTTGGAACAGTAATTACGATGGTGTATAGGCCATACTGATCAGAACCCAATAGCCTAGCAATAAAGACCATACCTACTGAGCTAATAATTGTTGAGAAGACTAAACCCCAAAGAACGTTAAAACTTCCTTTTGCTGAAATCTTAGCTATATCCCCAATTTTAGCCATTAGTAACACTTTTCTTTAAGAGGTCTATAGAGACGAGTTTATCGTTTTTGGTTGAAAGCTAACGCAAACGATTGAAACAGAGCTATAAATATTAGGTTAGCTAGATTACGATTAATATGTGTAAACGATAAGATGTAAGAATCAGACTTAAGATACTCGGAGACACAAGGGGTGCAACAGGACTTATATCCAAAATCGGGAAAATTGCGAAATGCGCAAATGAAGGATTATACTATTATGTCGGCGCTTGTATTTGCCACTAAAGAATGGCCTTAGGATTAGCAGTTTGTTATTTTGAGGCGTATTTTGTGTGATGTCCAAGTTAAAAGGAGAAAGTCAAAATTGACATGACTAAGAAGGTAAGCGGTGTTACGGTTAAGAGGCAAGTTCTCGATCCGACGAGGAGACGATTTCCTTCTAAGAAATGCTGCTGTCTTAGGCGGGTAAATATCATTTTGTATAGTATTGCATGCAACACTTGCTGGGGCTAATTAAGCCTACTCCAAAAAGGAAAAAATACGCATTTCAAGTTGGAATGGTTTATGGATGGATATTCTACTCATGTTAAGCTAATAGCGCACCATCGTTAGAATTAGATCTACAGGAAGAGCTTTTAGGCAGCTCATAACGAGCAGGTTATGCTTTATGCGATCCATCGAAATAATACTCAAAACGAGGATAAAGCGCTGATTTTTTTGATCCAACGTATAATTTTATACCATTCGGTTTTAGTAAAACATTGTCCACGCAGTTAAGCACCTGATCGATAGTCACATCACCGTAAGAAGGATCCAGGGTTCGATGAATTGATGCAAGTTGCGCTTTCGGAGGAATCAATAAACCAGCACCTTTTAGTTGGTGAGTATGAGTTTCCCAAAAATATTCAGTATTATTTAAATCAACGCCACACATCACTATCTGTTTATAACCCATAAAATAAGCCCAAAAAACGAGAAAACTGAGCGAGGCTTGTTTTGAAAACAAAAATTTACCATTATTATTCCTTTGAAAGCATCCTAAACATAGCAAATATTTTAGGACCTTCTCAAAAGTATTGGGCGTATAACCCGGAAGCTCGACTTGAAGGGGAATATGAATGTTTTTTTTAAGCGATGAGGGCAGTAACATATAAGTGCCCTGATCAATAGCCTGAATAGGTCCTTTCAAAATAAAAGGAAGATCACAATAACTTGACCATTTAGCCATCAAGTTATGTGTGAGAACTTTAAGATATTCTAAGCCGCGGGGGATCTCAAAACAATAAAATGATGGCACAAAATCGTGCAAGACCCAATAATTGAAGCCTATCGAATCGTGCTGAGCAATCGCTTGCCAATTTGACTTAGAATAGGAGTTTATTGAAGCCCCGCTTCCAAGAATAAAGAGTGTATCGCTTTTCCTAAGAAAATTTCCATTTAATCGATTTAGGGAACGCCCCACTTCTGCACTAATCAAACGACGGTAAGCGCTATAGCCAGTTATAATTTCGTAAGAGAAACGTGTTGGAAGGTAAAGGAAGGAAAAGTCAGTATCTACAACTCTAAGAGCAGACTTCAAAAAGGCTTTTTTTAGAGAATCCATTATCTTAATAACACCTCTACAGGTCCACTATAGACTTTAGAGCAGTTATTCAATAGCATAATATACATCTCACTTTCAGTAACATCTTTTAGAAGTGTAAGTTTATCAAATGATTCAGCTCTATAAACGAGAATATCCCCACCGTGAATGTGTCTGTCAACATAGTCATAAGTGACACTTTTTAGAAACTCGGACCCCAAATAATTTATCGTTATAGAGCCTTCAGGGGTGTTTAATATAGTACCTTCAATAGAATCACTCTCTAAATCCATTATGTATTTATTCAAAAAAGAATGAAACAAAAAGTTACCGGTAAATCTATCCGCAATAATCACACCGTTGTCAATATTAGATACGACAGTTTCAATACCTACTTTGTTATTCCAGTTAGACGGATAAACTACCGAGTAAGCTGTTTTGTTACCGAATAAGTTAGAGTCATTATTTAGAGTAGCGCCAAAACTTGCGCATAGAATGAGCAATAAAAGTAAAAATGAAATAATAGTTCGGCCAGCACGTCCTTTCTTAAATAAATGATTAAAACCTATTGGTGACAAAATGGATAGTACCAACAGCGCCCCAAAGCCAAGATATCTATCCAATATTGCGTTTGGCAAGTAAATTACTCCTAAAAAAGCGATAAAAAGAGTCAACAAGCTATACAAGAAGGAGGATTCTATGAGTGCGCCCTTAATGTTACTCACCCGCTTATTACCAAGCCACGCGATAAGAGACATTGCCACGCATATTGCTAAAGGACCATAATTAAGTAATGCAGTTGCAAAAGGTGCACTATCCGAAACAGTTATTGCTGGAGAGATTGAAGTTAGTGTAAGCCCGCTAAAAACTACGGAGAAAACCTTTTCCAAATTTGAGGAAATTTGAAACAATAGGCTTGTGTATATAAAATATGCAAGAGTAATGAGAACAAGAATTAAGAGTATTTTTTTAATTAATGAATAGAATCTAACAAAGCGTTTACCCGTTAAGAACATCATAAGAGTAAGCGAAATAAAGAAACCGATGCTCCATAGGCTGGTACCACCGTGTCCAAATACTATCATGACTAGTAAGGGAAGAACTAAAATAATCACATTTTTTGTATCATTTCTTGCAGAGATTATTAAAGAAAGTAAAGTTAAAAATAGTAGAAATGCATATGCTTCTGGAGTAAAAGCCACACTCCATAAAATAATCACTGGAATAGAAAGGATAAGAAGAATGGATAAAAAAGAAGACACATCATTTACATAAGTTGTAAGTTTTGATGAAATTAAATATGTGAGAATTATTATTATCGATAAATATATTATTCCAAATAAGGCACATGAATAAACTGGGGATATGTTAAGAACTAACGATACGATAGAATACAACGTTGGTAGAATAGCTATGGCATAAGCGTTATGTTCTATCCCACCGATAATGCCCGTTTTCATTGTAATAATGGCGGCATTACAATCTCGCCATATTCCCAATGTTGGAGGATAGAAGAGGTATATCATTATGACATAAGATAGCATGATAAATAATAAGCAGAAAAGTGCCAACTTACAGGAATGTTTAGTCAATAAGACTGCAATCAAAAGTCCAAAAAAAAGAGTATAATTTGAATAATAAATACCGTTTGAAATAAATAAATCTGCAAAAAAAGATCCAAATTGAAAGGAAATCACTAATGCAAGCAATAAATATGGAGCCCACCCTTTAAGTTTAAAATCTGAGCATTTTCCAGTTTCTTTGTTAGTTCTGAAGAAAACAAGAAGTGAGAGATTAATTAAAATAAGGCAAAATATTATCGTAAAAACAAGGGAGAGACTAATTTTGATTCTATCAAAAAAAATGATGAATGAAATTATCGAAACAATAGTCAATATAAAAGTGAACTTGGCAAGAATGTCTTTAAATTGGGAAAATTGCATAAATACTCAATCTGTAGGGCAGTTATTTTTCAGAATTTTTCTAATATTGTTTAAGAGAAGGCCAATACTATAGAAGAAACGCCATAAGTATTTCTTCTCAGAAACGAAAATTTGGAAATATAAGGAACAAGCATCTATATATGAAAATAAACTAAACTGGGTGGGCATTTGAATATTATATTTAGGGATTTTTTTCCTATACAACCACTTATAAACATTCATACGAGAAAATAAATAATGTTTTTTTCTAGTAATTGCACCTTTCTTAGATTGAATGACCTCTTCATAGTTGGCTTTAACTAACACAATTTTCGAGTTTTTTTCCAGGGCGTTAAGTAAACTTTCAGCCATTTTTGTTCTAGAAATAAGGATTGAATTACCTATGGATTCTGTTCTAAACATAGGCATCCAATTATCACCAAAAGAGATATCGGCTAATTCAGCGGTGTGATCAGCGCACAAACTACATCTAGGGATATAAAAATAGGATTTTAACCAATTAGTATAATATTCGATAAAAGGAACACTTTTTTTGGTACCATCTTTTAAGTAGATACCAAGATTACCAAGATAGCCTTCCCCTCTGTAATCAAGTTTGGCGACATCCTCTTTTTTTATTCCCAATCTATAGAGAACATAATCGATTGCTAGGAAATTTCTGTTATACGAACACATAAGACCGCAGGTTAGAATGACTCGCTCCCTTATTTTTTCATTTATTGAAAAAGCTTTTCTCAACCCCTGAATATGACAGGGTAAACCGACCAATGCATATCGGCCCTCTGTTTTTAAAACCTCCTTTAGGATTGTATTCAAATGAACTGGACAATATTTTGATTTGGAGGCTTGGACAATTTCGGTTCTTGTTCGGGCAATAAAAGTTTCTGGGGAGAAGGGGTCATCACTGCTCATTTTTGTCACTATTGCACCATCAATAATTCCGCTTTCTAAAGCAAATATAAGAAGTTCAGTTACTAACCCCCCCGATGAGGAGTTATAGCGTATCTTTTTATCGGTTGAAAAACTAATATAAAAATTGATATAATTACCAACAAGAATATCTTCAGATTCTTTGCCAAACGTTTGCAGATTCAACTGGTGCATATCCACGAAGCGCCCAGGACAAACTTTTATACAAATTTGACATGAAATGCACTTTTTTAAATCTATGTTTGGACGATAAACACCTTTTCCATTATCAATTACCATATCGATCGCTGAGTGGGGACATAAACCAGCACATGTGCCGCATCCAGTACAGAGCTGGTCATCCACTACTTGCTGAATATTATTACCCATCATGGCGCACAACTTTTTTAACTCTTTACAGATATTCTTTAAAATCATTGATTACGGCGGTTATGACATCCGGAATTGTCCATATTCTATTTTTAAGATCTTTAGATTTAGACAGCAAATTACGATGGATCGAATTTCTGTTTGCCATTAAAAGACTAAACTTTGTTTTTAATCTTTCTAAATCTAGAGATCTAAAATCCAAAACATATTCTTCTAAGCCCATCATTTTCATTATCCCCGGTGTCTTATGGCTATATGCTATTCCGATAGTGGGAACACCCATAGAAAGGGCAGCAATTATTGAATGCGTTCGAGCACCAATGAATAAATCGCATTGAGCAATTATCCCTTTTATTTGATCACATTCATATCTATCAGTGAGAGCAACAACATTTTTCTTGTTAATCACTTTTCCATAGACGTCACTAACAGCAGTAATATCATCACCCCCAATTCGTTGAGAATGTGAGGGAGGATCGAGCACATTTTTTAAGACTATTTCATGGGGTACAAGAATTACAGTTGCAGAAAGATGGGTAGTCAGGTAATCAGACAACTTAGCCATCAATGTGATATAGTTTTTCGACTCAGAACTTATGAGTTGGGATATATTTATCCCAATTAGAAGGTTTTTATTTCCAAGATTAATTCGACCTAGTTTAATTGAAGCCTTTGGCATAATAAATGCCATGTCAGGCATTTCCTTAATAAGCGACTTATTAACGCCCATATTAAGTAGATACTGCTTCGAATCTTCCTCGCGCACCATTATAAGTTTAGCTCCGTTTAAGAGATGTCTTACAAAAAATTTACTAAAGCTTCGATTGAAAGGACCAATCGACGATGGGAGTATAATGAAGGGTTTTCTGGTTAGATTAATCATTGAAAGTTTTACAATGAAATCAATATACAATTTGGATAATAGAACAGAATTTCGTAAATGATCCCTGCCAGTAAAGCCATCGCCATATACTCCCACAATAAGGTCTGCTCGCAAATATTCCAATAAAAGATAAGGAATTGCCCCAAAAAATGATTGCCCACGCTTCAACACTCGTAATTTAAAGTGCCATTTAGTACACTGAGAATTTTCTTCAGCCGGATTCACAGATAGAATAGTACATTCAAGATCAGGTATTGCTTTTTTTAGTATCATTACAGAAGTTACACTCATTTCCCTATGACCAAGACTCCTATGAGCAAAGCTTGCACCATCGATAAAAACTTTTTTCATTTAACATAATCACTCACTATTTTTAATACATGTTCCATATAGACCAACATATTTTTTAGCAGTAACAGCAATATCAAACGAGTTACGAGCAAACGTTTTTATCTCTTTACTATATTCATCTATAGCGTGTGTATTCTGCAAATTTAGCAAACGCTCAGATAAATTTTTAATATCAGAGCCTAAGACACCATATTTACCTTTAAGGGTAAGTTCGTTGGAAAACGGCTGGTCAAGCAATAAAGGGATTTTTCCAAGACACATCCCCTCAAGTAGAATCATGGGACAGGATTCATATACACTTGGAATTGCCAGAAATTTGCATTTGCGGAAACTTCGCATCAACTCCTGTTTTGAAGTAAAACCTTTAAGAGTAATGTTTTTTAGACCAAAAAGTCTAATATAGTTCTGCATTTTACAGTAAAGAGGACCTGTTCCATGGACAATTATCTTAAAAGTACTTTGATTCTGTTGTAATATATTTGCTAACTTGATTACATTTAAAGCGCCTTTCCGCCAAAATAAACGGCCAGCAAATAGGATAGAATCTTCTGATTCTAAATCATCAGAATTGTCACCTACATATGATGCGTCAAGCGACTGAAAATCAATTCCATTCCATATATAGCTAATTTTCTTGTCATATTTTTGACCCATTTCAGTAAGAAGTTCTTCTTTTAGACTTTTTGAAACAGCCACCGCAGAAGTACAATACTTAAGCTCTTTTTTATACGTAAAATGCCATGCTGGGTAACCAAGCAAGTAAGTGGAAAAATCTTGCCTACTTCCGCCTCGAACAATAGACTGAGTACTGAAAATCTTCTCATAAAGCGGACTCCCATGAAAAGTCACCATTACAGGCGCTAACTTTTTCAAATTACCAATGAGTGGATAAGAGGCACCGCATTGACCATGTATAACATCCACATTGAGTGATTGGAGAAGTTTCTGAATCGCCTTATAGTTACATAATTGGAACGCTGTATGCCGGGGCGGTATAGGCGGAAAAGGAAATCTAAATACTTCGATGCCATCTTCAACTACTCGATACGGAACCTTAGCGCGATGATGTTTAGGATACCCAGTTATGACATAAACTTTGACGCCTTGCCTCGACAGCCCTTTTGCAAGTTCAGAAACGAAGTTACCTATGCCTCCAAAAATAAACGGCGGGTAATCATGATTTATAAGAGCAACTTGCATTTGATAAACCAAAAAATTATTTTAAAAGTAAAGTTAAAACTTGGTTACTTGTTTTTTTGCTACGTTTGCTTTTACTGCTTTTCTAATGCCTTTTGCCCATGCTATGCCAGATTCACCACTCACAATAAGTAGTGGCGAAAACGCAGGGAGTAAGTAATAGAAAATTCTTATGGTTATTGGAGGTTTAGCATAGTTTAGTGCTTGGTATATTCCAAGAGTTGTTCTTGTTTTATAGGCTTCTTCTTCGTTATTATTGGAGGTTTTTTTTGTTGTTACATATGCCTCGGTACAAAAATACGCACGGAAGCCAAGTTCAAGAGCTTTAAAAAGCATATATGAATCCTCAGCGATACATGGCGGGATTGGGCTTATTGCCTCAAAAACACCTCGTTTGATAAGCATAAGGTCCCCACTTGCGAACATATTAAATTTTTGCCTTATGGGATTCACAAGTCGATAAAACATAATTTGTGGACCGTTAGAGACCTTAATTTGACAGTGCACTAAATCCGCCTTTGACATTATGCAATTTAAGCTAAGTTCGAAATTGTGAATTTCATTATCCACGTCATTAAAAATAATTATTTCAGCACTGCTGGGAATATACTTTGCACCAAAGTTGATAGCATCCCATTTGCCGCTAGCTTTTCTGTAGACAACGTTTGGGTGATTGACTTTTTCGCCGCAGACTATAACGAAAGGTATGCCCGTCCCTTGAAGCTCAGAGATTTTTTGCGGCACATTTTTGGCGTCTCTTGCCATTACCATGAAGAAGCATTTATCTCGGATTTGTTTATTTTGCAGCAAAGGAAATTACGGTCTATTTAGCAGTCTTGGTTAGGCGTTGTGTTATTCTCTGTTCCATTCGTTTCATCAAAGCTGACGTAGCTGCCACAGCGATTGATTGAGTTGCAAACAACAGCAGTAAGACACCTATTAGTGCCCATCCACTGTGCCAAACTCCAGCTATGTACTGTCGATAGAGAACCCATCCTAGTATGCCTATTGCGGGAAGAATCGCTGTACTGGCAAGGGTGGAGAAGAATAGGATTGGGTTGTGTTTCCGGGATAGTTTTATTGTGGATGTTAGTATGCCGAAGCCGTTTATTGTTGAGAGTTTGCTTTTCCCTATTCTTTCTCGGTATCCTATGGGTACCTCGGCTATGTTGTGGTGGGCGGCTGTTTGGGAAGCGATTTCTACTTCTGTTATGAACCCTTTGCTGCTAAGTTCAAGTTCCCTAGCAACTTGAGTGTTTAGCAAGTACATGCCTGAGCAGACATCCTCGATGTGTGCTCCGAACAGAAGGTTAAATGTGGAGGTTATGATTTTGTTGCCAAACTGGTGTACGCGGCTGATGTGTTTTTTGTCACGTACACCTATTACTTGGGCGTAGCTGC
>CAYSWL010000047.1:0-1026 GCA_964434745.1 uncultured Candidatus Bathyarchaeia archaeon
AAACAGCACCACCTTCAACTACCAACTACTCTGCGAACTATGGGCATACAACCACCAAACCAACACAGTTACATACCACAACCGATTCGTAAACCTTCACCTAAACCTAACTACAACCAGCTAAACACATTAGACCCTATTTTTTTATATGGATATGTTAGCTTGCCTGGCTGATACAATATGTTGATAGCGAACGGTTATGTCCTTTGCAAAAGCTTATATGCTAACAGGCAGCCTACTTGGAGAGCAAGGAGAAGAGCTTCAGACGCAGGTACAATATACGTAAGAGTATTTCCTATTCGTTTCTGCTCTCATCAGAGGGGGACTTACCAGCAAAGCAACTAAATAGCAAATTAATATGCTTAACGGTGAAGACTGAGAGTCCCTCTAACTGATCTTCGTGTTATCCGGAATAGCATTATTAGTTGGAACGGTTAAATCTGAAAGCTTATGTAGAAATAAAACTCACCCCCTTCGTACAGCAAGAAGGCTACCAAACAATAGAAATCCCCATATGCACTACAAGTCTCGAATAGCAGAAAAGCTAAGCCCTGCTTCGGTATATTAAAACATGTAAAAAGGGTCAATATTATAACAACAGGCAATTTAATGATGGATTTCTTATAATATAATTTGTTATGAATGACTCACTTTCTAATTGCAAAAGTATTACTAAAAAGGTCCATACACCATTAACGGTCGATCCTTTATCGAAGGTTGAATCAATATAAAACGAGAACATGATGAACCTGAACTTATTCTTCCTGCAAAAAGAACGAGGATAATAATGTTGCCGCATACACGAGAAATGCCTCATTGCCATAAAAGAAAATGTAACAACAATAACCGTTGTTTTGACTGCACAAACTACTACTAGTATATAATTAGGTTCTATCCGAAAAGTCCTGCTGCATGAATGCGATGTATGCGCAGGCTAGCTGGAGCATGGCTAGATAGTTGGCTTTTTTCCCGCCTGAATAGTAGATATCTGAAATGGTTTAGCCAAGAATGGTGCGCTATGCAATC
>CAYSWL010000047.1:1060-16101 GCA_964434745.1 uncultured Candidatus Bathyarchaeia archaeon
TGTGGAATGTGGGCAACATGGCCATAGTAGGCATCTAAGAAGCGCACTTCTAAGTAGTCATATCCCTTATCTGCGTCAAAATGCCAAATATCAGCGCATCAGGTTTAGACTTTTTTTGCCACCACACAAGCAATAGTATCTTTTCAGCCAACGTCACATCAATGTACATCAACAATATCAAATACCAAGCCAACTGGCACAACGTTATCCTCAACTAGAAGGCTACTGTTTTGTGCCCCGTAGCTTTCCCGCCTAGTGGTGCCTTAGTTACTGCACCATCAAGAGCCTGATAAGCCCAGCATGGGCTTTTGTGTTCATCAAACCACAAAAGCCTATTTCAATAGGACCTCTCAAATACGCCAGCTCTAACCCACTGCTGGAATCTGTCATGTACTGTGCTAGCTGCACCTAGACTCTTTACCAACGCCTTCCACTAAATACCAGCGCAGAACATAAAATATGGCAATAAACACTCGACGACCATCCGCGGCCTGCCCAGTTTGCCCTACACGCTTTGGCGGCAAAAGTAACTCAACTTGCGCCCGCAACTTATCGCTAACAAGAAAGCGCCAATCTATTGCAAACAAAAAATTTCATATAAAAATCACAGGTAAAAACCAACATAAAAACGATTCAAACAAAAACAACCAAAACTAGCAACAAAAATAATTTTCGGAAGACTCATTCTCAAGACCGGATGATGTATAATACATTGCTAATTTTTGCATTTTCTTTTAATTTGCAAATCAATTTGCATAAATCTGCATATAAAATGTTGTATAAATGGCGTTGGGGCAAACCAGTGTGCATGGTTATGTTGACCTAAATCAATGTTCCAAACACTTAACTCAGAAAACAGGTTGGTATTTAGATGGTTACCAGTTGCAACAAACCTTTTTCTAAAAGTACACCTGATAAGGTACCATTAGTAAATAATGTCGGAATAGTAATACCTACTTTTAACGAAGAAAAAAATATTGGTTCAGTTCTTTCAGAAATTAGATGTTTGGGGTATAAAAAAATATTAGTCATAGACGGTTCATCGAAAGATGAAACTGTAAAGATCGCCACCGAAAAAGGTGCTATAATAGTTCTTCAAGAAGGTCATGGTAAGGGTCAAGCAATAAGACAAGTTCTAAATGGAGGATACTTGTCGGTGGATTTCTTGATATTATTGGATGCAGATGGTTCTATGTCACCCCAGGAGATCCCACGTTTTCTTGAAGCTCTAAATAGGGGTGGTGATGTAATAAAAGGCTCAAGATTCATCTCGTCCGGTTATACATATGATATGACTGCTATTCGTAAACTCGGCAATCTAATGATGACATCGTGTTTTAATATCTTGTATTCAACAAATTTTACTGATCTTTGTTATGGTTATGTTGCTCTTAATAAAAAGGCAATTGAAAAATTGGCGCCTATTTTAAAATCAAACTACTTTGAAATCGAAGCTGAGATTTTTGTAAAAGCTGTTGAATTAGGGCTAAAGATTGTTGAGGTACCGAGTATTGAATATAGCAGAAAAAACGGTACCTCAAATTTACATTCTTTAAGGGATGGTCTAAAAATTTTTAAAACTATCTTAAATCCTTTTTTTAGGCTATATAGTGATTATTAATTAAAAAATAATGCAATAATTTACTTGACCGTGAGAACCTTGAAAATACTTTTGATACCCCCTAACGATTGGTTGAGTTTTCCTGTTTCATCAAGATTGCACTCTATCTTTGAACGCTTAGCTGAAAGGCATGATGTTTATGTTATAAGGTACCCAAATCCGTTATGGCTTGGTAAGCGGAAAACGAAAACAATTGTCTACGAGGCTACAGGAATCCCAATTCATGATCTTTCAGCATATTATGTGATTAATTCTTTAAAACATATTCGGACTATAAATAATATTATAAAATCAGTTGATATTGATATAATAATTTTTGCAAATATACTGACCGGAGCAGAATCGGTATTTTTAGGAAAAACTTATGGAATTCCTATTGTATGTGATTATATCGATCATTTTCCCGAATCCGCTTCCTCATATTACAATAATTTGCTCGCGGAATCACTAGTGAATAGTGCAGTCCTTGGGATAACAAAGTGGAATTTAAAGAAAGCCAATCATATAGTTACCGTTTCTAGTAGTTTTTACAGTTGGCTAGATAATATTGGTTTGAAAAATATTTCACTTATTCCTAATGGAGTCGACATACAGCAGTTTAAACCCGAAGATGTTATGACTTGTCGCCAAAAACTCGGTATAAAAAAGTTGAATCAAAAATTGGTTATTACTTATGCGGGAGCTGTAGAGAACTGGTATGACTTGAATATGGTTGCAAGTGCAACACATAAATTAAATAAAGAGGGGATATCAGCAATATTTCATGTTGTTGGTGGGCATCTTGCAAACTTCAAAAATAATATATTTGATGGATTTGAGGACGATGTTTTTCAGACAGGATTTGTTGCCTATAAAGAGGTACCAACATATATTAACGCGTCAGACGTATGCGTTTTGCCCTTAAAAAACAAGGCAAAGAATCTAACTAGACCTCTAAAACTTCTTGAGTACTTTGCATGTGGTAAACCTGTTTTTTCTTTGCCAAACCAAGAACTGGAAAGAGAATTTGGCGATGCACTTAATATTTTTCATACAGCGGAAGAGTTAAAAGATTTATTAAAAAGGTACGTAAGAATGCCTGAAGAATTTGCAAGTAAAATTAAGAAAGGAAAGGGGTATGCAAGTGAAAATTCTTGGGATCTATTTGCCCAAAAATATGAGCATCTTCTTTCAAAAGTAATGGCTAACAATGTTTTGCCAACAAGAAGGTGACAATAAATTCCTTGAGAATAGTTATGATAATATCTAACCCGTTTCCACCTGAAGAAGGGATCGGTAACTATGTTCATAATCTTTCTAAGAAATTAATGGAGAGAGGGCATAAGGTAACCGTAATTACTCGGGGTGGATTAAAAAGAGAAACATTTATTTTTGATTCGATTTTAGTAGTAAAAATTCCATTTATTATGATTTATCCATTTCACACAGATATACACAAAATTTTTCTAAATAGCTTCATAAGGATGTTGGAAAAAAATATTGACGTAATACATATTCATACTCCGCTTGTACCTTTAGTTACTACAAGATTACCAGTAGTAACCACTTTTCATTCGCCGCAATATGTAGATTCACGAAAATCAATAGAGGTTGTAAATATTAAAAATTTTCTTCTAAAAGCTTTGGGTATCTTGAAACTTAAAAATGAAAAAGCTTTAGTCTCATTATCTACTGTTGTTGGTAGTGTTTCTACGGGAGTAAAATCTGATATTGAAAGATATTATGGAATTCTAAAACCTGCCAACGTATTTGGAAATGCAGTAAGCGATAAATTTCTTGAAGCGGTGAGGTCACGTGAAATAGTTAAAGATCCAATGATGATATTATATGTAGGGAGACTCGACTATCAAAAGGGACTTATTGATTTAATTAATAGTATGAAAATAGTCTCTCAAAAAGAACCTAATGCAAGACTTGTTATAGTCGGGAAAGGGCCGTTAAAACAGAAACTTATAAGAAAAATATCAGAGTTAAATTTACAAAAACAGGTGGAATTACGTGGGTTTCACAATAGGGACCAAGTATTAGAGGACTATTTGAGAGCATCAATTTTTGTTTCCCCCTCATATTCTGAAGGGTTACCTACGACTTGTCTTGAAGCAATGGCTTGCAAAAACGCGGTAATAGCTACTAACGTTCGTGGTAATTCGGAATTAATTATTGCTAATGAAACTGGATTACTTGTTCCTAAGCATGAACCATGTACTCTAGGTCATCAAATTTTGCGTCTTTTACAAGATTCTCAATTAAGAGAAAGGCTTGCATCTAATGCACATGTGAGAATTAAAACAGAGTTTACTTGGGATATAGTTACCAACCGCGTCCTTGAATCATATAATTTAGCTATCAATAAAAACGTAAAAAATTGATAAACAAATAACTGCTTGGATGCTTGGGTCAAAAATTGGAAACGAAGACTTTGTATTCTTTACTACTTTTTCAAATCGTTACTCTATTAGCAACCATTTTTAATTTGGGGATAGTACAGAATTTTTTAGGTATTATGTATCTTTGTTTTGTTCCAGGATTCTTATTTTTTCAAATATTTAAAGTTAAGAATATAAATTCAGTAGAATTAATCTTGGTGACGATAGGATTAAGTCTTTGTCTCATTATGTTTGTTGGGTTCTTTATAAACGAGCTGTTTATATTAATGGGTTATTTTCGACCGTTGTCTAAATTATCAATAGTTGCGACTTTATTCAGCATAACATTTCCACTTACAATTTATCTTATATTCGTAAAAGTTAAAGAACAAATAACTAATTTCTCAATATCAAAGAATCTATTTTTTCCATCGATTATGTATATGTTTTTCGGCATAGCCATCACAACAGTAATTGGGTCAGGACTCGCAAGATTGACAGGTAATACCTATATCCTTATGTTTTTGGTAATAATAGTTTCTTTACTTGTTCTGATCTGTTCATATAAAAGGGCAGTTCCTTCAGAAGTGTATCCTATTGCGGTCCTTACGATTGCTTTTTTCCTTATTTTTCATGTTAACCTCATATCCAGCTTTCTTTTAGGTGCAGATATCCATACAGAGTATTATTTTGCACAGTTGACTTATAATGCATCTTTTTGGGATAGGCTGAGTCCACAGACTACATTTCAACCTTATAATTCGATGCTAAGTGTAACTGTCCTCCCAGTTATTATGTCAAAGTTTTCTAATTTAGACATAGAACTAATTTTTAAAATTATTTATCCCATGCTTTATCTACTTATTCCCTTGACTTTATATTTTTCCTTCAAAAAGCAAACAGGTGAATCGATTGCATTTCTTTCGACATTTTCATTTATGCTATTTAATACATTCTACGGTGAAATGTTGGGGTTAGCTCGAGGAATGATTGCTGAACTATTTTTAGTTCTTTTAATCTTGCTAATGGTTGACTCAAATATTAACATTAAAAAACGACGATTTCTGTTTTTGACCTTTAGTTTTGCAATCATTGTATCTCAATATTCTCTCGGTTATTTACTCGGTTTCTTATTGCTCTCTGCTTTTTTCCTTTCTCACCTCTTTAAAAATCCTTTCCGACAATCGCCTAAACTTTTGACAAAGGGTATGATTTTGTCCTTTTTTGTGGTTTTCTTTACTTGGAATTTTATTGTCGCCCCATCAGCCTCGCAACCGCTATTAGCTTTTACTAAAATAGTCTTTAGCAAACTTTTGAGTAATTTACCTGGTCCGGGAATTACTGGTCTTATGCCCGTTTACGTTTCCCCTCTCCATGATGTAAGCAGATATCTGTTTTATATATTTTCGACGTTAATTGTGATAGGTATAATTTATTTAGCTCTAAAACGTAGGGCGATACAGTTTGATCCAGAATTTGTTTCAATGTCGTCTGTCAGTTTTGCTGTCATGTTACTTTGTTTGATCGTTCCGTATTTTGCTGCTGGGCTAAATGCTACAAGGTTTCTTCACCTTGCTCTATTCTTTTTAGCACCTTTTTCTATAATGGGTAGTATTACTCTTGTTAACTCAATAACAGCCATAAAAAGTAGGTTTGTTTTAAAAATTAAATCTGCAAGAGTGCATAACCTAAGGAAATTTAGTTTATTGATTGCAAGTATATTGTTGATAAGTCTATTTCTTTTTCAAGTTGGTTTCATCTATCAAATTTCAGGGGATAACCCAAACTCGATTTCATTGAGCAGGGATAGAATGAATGACTGGACCATTTATATGAACCAACTTTACTTAGACAAACAAGAGGTATGTTCTGCAAAGTGGCTGGGTGTTTATGGAAATAATCAGTGCACTGTGTATGGGGATACTGGTTCTATCTACTTTATAAGTTATGGTTTAATCTCAAACCAGCGCTTAAAAGAAATCTCTCCAGATGTTTTGAAAAGTGATAGTAATTCTTATTTTGTCTTTGGAAGACTAAATGTGGTAAAAGGTCAAGTTATCGGATATAGCAATACTTGGAATTTTTCAAATTTTGATCTAAAATGTTTAAATAAAATTTATTCTAATGAAGATAGTGAAATTTATTTGAAATAAATTCTTTTTAACGAATCATTGTCTGGTTATCTGGTTGCCTTTGTTTTGGGATGTGATCAAATGTGTTGTGCCTTGATTAACTAACTTGATTTCCCGAACCTTCGTCAAAGACTCCTCTTGCTATGCTCGAATCGCAAACAGTATTATTAAAAAATTTATTGTTAGCAGCAATGATGTGAAAAGCTACAATGTAGTAACTTGATTGAATATCATTTTCTTTTATAATATTATTATCACTACTAGTAATCTCTTCTCCAAACATATTTAATCCTACGCATATTGCATCACCCCATGGACCAGCGTTAACTTTGTTGGCGATGATGAGATTATTACTTCCATCAACATAAACACCCCCGCCTTGCCCTGTTGTTAACTCGTGCATAGTATTATTGGCAACTATTGAATCATTTGCCAAAAGTTCAATTGCAGGTCTATACTCACCATAAATATCCCAATCCGATATAATATTATTACAGACCATATCGTTAATCTCGCTGCCAAGAACAATGCCGGCTCCAACATGCCAGACTCTATTACCTCTTATAGTTGTGTTTGAACTGCCGAATTCTGTTGCTATTCCCCATTGACTATTAACTCCGTAAGGGCTTTCAGAATAAATGATGTTTGAAATGTTGTTCTCAATAATGGAGCAGTTAAAGCTGTTGCCAACATCTATGCCTACGTCACTACTGCCTGAAACGTTATTGTGAACTGCAACTCCATAATCTGCGCCAGTATCAAACGTAATTCCATTGGCTTGTGCCCCAATTACATTGCAATTTCTTACAATTGAGTATGGAGTATTTGTTAGTTTAATTCCATAGGAAAAAGCGCTATATAAATCAATATTCTGGATGATTACATGTGAGCTTTCTCGAAAATGAATGCCATTTTGGTTATTGACGTCAATACATTCTTGCATTTTAGAATTTCCATCAATATAAAAATCGTGAATGACCCACCAGGACGCATCGTGAACATATAATAGATCATCATTTACATGGTCATCTATTATGAGTTTCGTATTGAGACCTTGACCTGCAAACGTAATATTCGAGACACTGCATTTGAGCCCTGCAGACAGTATATATGTTCCCTGCGTAACAAATACGGCTTGGCCAGGTTTTAAAATATTAAAAATGTATTGAAATAGTGAAGCTGCATCGTTTGTAGAATAAATTAAATTTCCATTAGTGTAATTTTTTGCTAAATAATGGTTCGATGAGACACTTAACAAATAATCATAGGCAGAATCCAAAATTAACCCATTGGATTGAATAGTTATTGATGCATTGTTTAAACCAAATGTTAAGGTCGAAAATTGCGTAATTGTTAACATAAATGTCAATGTGACTAAAAAACTAAGTGAGGTTATTTTTTTATTAATCTTCATTATTCTAATTCCAGAGTATTTAATGTGTATTATGATATAATACTTTATAAATTAATCGCTACGTTATATGTAATCAAACTATTTAGGGTGAGATGGTAATAATTACGTTAAAAAGGTGAAGAAAAGTAATGTTATTACAGTTATTGGTTAAACTTCCAAGCAAACTACGCATTAGATGGCTAAAAAGAAGAGGTTTAATACTTGGTAAAAATTGCTATATTGACTCTAAGGCGTATCTTGATGGAGCGCTACCTTGGCTAATTTCTGTTGGGGATAATTGCACGATTAGTGCTAATGTAATAATATTAGCTCATGATGCAAGTACAAAAAAGTATACAGGGTATTCAAAAGTGGGAACGGTCACCATTGGTAACACCGTTTTTATCGGTTCAGGAGCAATTATACTGCCAAATGTACAAATTGGTGATAATTCAATTATAGGGGCTGGGAGCATTGTTACCAAGGATGTACCATCAAATTCGGTTGTTTTCGGAAATCCAGCAGAAGTTTTTAGTAAAACTGACGAGTTTGTAAACTTTCATTTGAAGGCCATTCAAACAGGGCTTTGTTTTCCAAAGGAAGGCTGGGCAGAGGGCAATGGCTTAACTAAAAAACGTAAAGGTGAAATGAGAGAGCAATTGAAGGGAAAAATTGGTTATACTGATTAAGCTAGCAGAGGGTCGAAAAATATTGAGAATTTTGATATTTGGAACTTCGCGGGTTGGAGGAACTAATGAAAAAATTAATGCAATGTACAATTTCCTATCTATTGATAACGATGTAACTGTGCTTCGTTTTCCCGGTAATAGCTATTTTTCAAAACTTTGGTATCTTTATCAGATGGGTTCATTAAAAATTGCTGGTAAGGAAAAAAAGAGAATGTTAAGTATTGCTTCATATTTAGAAAAAATTATTATAAAAGAAAAGTATGATGCAGTAATTGGAGTTGAAACATTTTGGTCTTATGTTTTAACGAAAGATTTGCCTTGTTTAAAAATTTTTAGTTGCGAATCTTTAGAGGCTGAAGAAATTTATTTTTCGAGTTCCAAAAATAAATTGGAAAGATTCGAAGCAATGAGAGAAATGGAAACACAAATTATGGAATGCTCGAGTTATGTCATTTTTCCTTGGGAAACAACTGAAAAATATGCCCGCCGTTATGTATTTAATGGGAAGAACTTCTTAACAATTAAGCATGGTTGTTACCCTAAATCTGTTGCGCCCTCGTATGTTTTTCCTTTTTCATTAATTTCTTTAGGTAGTCTTTGGGGTGAGTGGACCAATAAGGAGTTGTTAAGTGAGCTTACAAAAAAAAGTCCTTATATAATAGATGTTTATGGTAATTACAAACCTCCCAAAAAATATCATTTAAATTATTGTGGATATGCTAATTCGACAAATGTCTTAACTAAATATAATTTTGGTGTAAATACAATAAGTAAAGACCCATTTAGGTGCAGCCATTTTGCTTCAAGAATACTAAATTACCTTGCTTATGGTCTACCTGTTCTTTCTCCCGATTGGATGCAATTATCGCATGAATTAGGGGGCTGCTTACCATTCAACGAGGAAAACTTTGTAGATATTATTAACCAGAATTCGGATAAAGAGGCTTGGCAAAGACTAAGCAAAAAGGCAAGTAATCAAGCAAAGGAGCTTGATTGGTCTAAAACTTTAAAGCCTCTTAAATCAATTATCTTAAGATAAAATTATTAAAAAATATTGAAACAAACGGTTAACAAATCTGACCAAGCGGTGATTATTATGAACCTACTATGTATAGGTCCAGTTATGAGTAAAGTGTTATGTGACGATTATTTCGTTTATAAGAATATCAGAAATAAAGGTGTTAAAGTATCTTTTATTACAGGTAGAACTTCTGGCGCACGAGCTAACAATATTATCTTACCTATGTTCGAAGAAGAAGATAACATTCCCATAAACAGAATATTTAGAAACGGGAGAGAAATGTTCCTATTTCCAAGGAATAAGCTTAAAAAAGTTTTTCAAATTGTTGATGATTTAAAACCTGATATTATTCATTGCCAAGGCACTGATTGCATGAGATTAGCTCTTCTAATTCGCCAATATTTCGGAATCCCCATAGTATTACACATTGAAATTGCGAGCAAAATCTTGACTCAAAAATTTATTGGTAGTTGGAAAATGAGGTCAGTATATCTAGCGATAGGGCTGCCAACTCAGGGAACCGCTTTTTGGTCTTGGTTATGCAAAAGGGCTGATGCAATTATAACGTCTCATCCGCCTGATCAGAAAATACTGCCTTTACTCTCGAATAATAATAAACCTGTTTATTATCTCCCTTGGCCTGCGGAAATTCCAGATAATTGTAACCTTTCATCCACAAAAGACGTGGGCAGAGGGATATATGCAGGGTTACTTGTACCGTTCAAAAATACCCAACAATTCAAGTGGATTCTACCTAAGATTATTGAACAGACTCCAACACGCGAGTTTATCATTATAGGAACAGGCGCTGATGTTTCAATAATTAAGGATTTGCAATCAAAATATGGTAATTCTATTAAATATATCCCAAAAATGCCTAGGTGTGAAGTAATTAAATTGATATCTAATAGTTACTATGCGTTCACTCCTGTCAAAGAGGGTGGTTGGGGCTTTATCGGTGATTGTTGGAGCGTTAGGACACCTCTTCTGATGCTTACAAATGTTTATCAATCAGAAGTATTGTCGCCTGCTGTGGCTGAAAATAGCGAAGGCTTAATCCAAAAAATTAATCAATTGTATAATGACCAAATGTTTTACAGGCGAATGCAAGAAATTGGTGACGTTGAATATAGTAAAAGAACAGCTGTTGCTGTTAGCGAAAAATTATTTTCTATTTTATCAACGACAATTGAAAAACATAAATCCCTTTATTGATGCATAGTATTAATTTTCTACTATGCTATTAGCTAGTTTTCTCTGACATGGTAACAGGTATCTGAATAGGATATTTGCTAAATATCCTAATGACCCTGTTAATGATGATCAAGTAGAGTCACCTTCCCTACTTTGTTACTCACTTAAAATATGCTATTTCTTTATAACATTTCTATATCGCTGATTCCAGTCCTTTTTATACTTTATAGTAATACCATAGTCGCCCCATCATACTATGACTCATAAGTTTATATTACGTAATTTCTTTTTTTGCATATTCAGTTAAGACAATATTCCTAAATAAAAGCTAATGAGATTTTGTCAAAATTTTTTGGGCTAATACCGAGCAATTACGTAAGTTGTCTTGTTCATATTTATATATCCTTTTCCTTCTTCAATTTGTTTTTTGGATTGTGAGGATGATACTGTCAAATTTTGGGGTTGTGGTGGATGTTTTAGATTTTGATTCTGGTCTTGTGAAGTTGTAGTATATGGCGAAGAGTTTAATTTTTGTGATTTGGCTGGTTTTGGCTTTAAAGTTGTTGTAGAAGTGTCTTGTGTGTTCTTTAGCTGTTCTAAACCAGTGTTCACTGTAGTTACGCTGGTCAAAGGTTTGATGAATCCATTCTAGCCGAAATATAGCAAATACCCGCGGATACCATGGACCCTTATCTGATAGTATGACTGGTCTGTTGGTACATGTTGTGAGGATTTTGTGCATAAACGCTTCACTATCAAGTATGCTTTGCTGCTAACTTATATAAACGGCTAAAAGCTCACGACTATCTACATCAACAGCGACCCAAACAAAACAGTATTGCCCGTTAGCCTTAAGTTTGGGCTCATCAACTGCTACAAGACGGCGTATCTTTAGTTTAAACGCTTAACGTGAATTGCTCAACTTTTTTAATCCAAAACCTAACCGCCTCATGACTTGCCGGCACAAATCCTAAAACATAGGTTATGTCACGATAGCTTAAGCTCGCTAGGTAGAGCAAAACTGCCTTTAGCTTGTTTCAAGCAAAAACCTATTACGGACAAATAGCCCACTATCATCTGGGCTTTGAGAAGCCATTTAAAGAAGGAAACCACCTCCTTCAATGCGTTCTAACAAAAATGACTTCCCAAAACCCAACTAAAACCATAGCTTGACAGTTATCCCAAAAAAGTAAAAAACTTTGGGATAACTTAATTATTAACTTTTAGATCTGCCTTCATAGGTTTGCAGTAACGTATGATTAAATATCCATTTTGATCTTGTTCTTTCCGTGACGTTCATTCATTTCTTTAAATGTATTAATGATGATTTGGGTAAGTTTTTATTTATAAGCTTTGATATGGTAGTAATGGTCCGGGTCGCTATATGAATACGTCGTATAGTTCTATAAAAATGATTATTTTTTTCTCGATTACAATAGGTTTGTTATTAATTGGGCTCTCTGCTTTATATGCTTCTTCTTTTTTGGCAATATTTGGTGTAGCCCTAGCATTCTGGGCTGCTATACTTTTTTACATAAAACCAACTAAATATGCATCCCTAACTTTACTTAATGCCGTATCTCAAACAAGTAATATTGAACGTATTTTGGTAGAAATGGGTTTAAAATCCAAAGGTGTTTACTTGCCGCCTAAAATTATTAAAGATGTCGAATCCAGCGTTGTATTTGTTCCTAAAACAATCAATACAGCTTTACCCTCACTAGACGATAATATTTCAAATCTTTATGAAAAAAATGGAAACGGCGTTTTTATTACCCCTCCTGGTTTGGTGCTATCTAGACTTTTTGAACAAGAATTTGGATCTTCATTTATGAAAATAGACCTGCTTCAGCTAAAAAAAATCTTGCCTATGCTCCTAATAGAACGGATGGAGTTAGCAGAGACCGTTGAAATTCAAATTGAAGTTAATGCTATACGAATTAAGATTATGAGCGATATACTAAATCAGATGTACTTAAGTAGTAGCATCCAGCCATTCACACATAGTCAAGTTGGATGTCTTATCAGTAGTGCCTTGGCTTGTGTATTAGCTAAAGTTACTGGAAAACCAATAATAATTCAAGACGAAGTATATTCTACACGGACAAAAACAACTACTATTTTTTACAAAATATGTGAGGAGTAATTATATATCTTCAATTATTAACGTTGACTGACTTAACCCTATTGTTTTCTATTAGTGCAATACTTCTTTTGCTTACAGCTGAATTTTGCTCGCTAATATACGGTGATATAAATTCGGTAAATAAGAAAAGACTTAAGAATGTCGCCTTTTTAAACGCCGTATTCTTCTTTGTTCTGGTGGTTATTAAGGTATTTAATATTATTATAAATGCTTAATAAACATGCACTACACTAAGTGTCTATCTAAAAAGTCCTGTTGCGTGGTATGCTATATACGCATGTTAGCTGGATCATGGCTAGGTAGTTGGCTTTTTTCTTTTCCCAGCGAATTAGCAAGCGTCGAAAGCGGTTTAGCCAAGAATGTGTCCGCTCAACAATCCAACGCCTAGAGCGGTAAGCTGGCAATTAGAATTGCTCTTTAGCGTGTTTGACGTTGCGCCTATTGCGCGGAATGTGTGCAGCGTAGCCATTGTGGGCAACTAAGTAGCGCACTTGGTTGGGATCATGTGGGCTGTTTGGTTGAGACTAGTGATGGCAATTTTGCCATAACGGGAGATACAAGCTCTTTCGGTGCGGGTAATAATGACGTGTTGTTGGTCAAGCTGGAAGATAAGTGTTTGGCGTCTGTGTTTACTTGAGATTTTACGGGTGCTAGGAGTGTTTTTGATGTTGTTGGTGAGGGTGATGGGTTTCTTTGTGGTTATGGCTTAGCTTCCTTGACTGCCTATCCGGTCTACGTTGTATCTGATGTTGATTCTTGGGCTTCTGTTACCACTTTTCCAGAGCGTGTTGGTGGCTCTGTTGAAAGCGTTGTTTCTGATGCTTTTGGAAAGCTTGCTCCAACAGTTATCTACAGCGATGCAGTTGTAGGCGGCTACGATGTTGTCTTAGACCTTAATGTCAATGTTCTTTATGACTCTGGCGACTTACTAGTGGATGGTGTTGTTGCCAGTGCTGGCTTTTTTCTGATTCCAGAATACCTTCTCGGTGAGCTTGCAGCTTTAGGTGCATGCTTTGCTGCATTTGCTGTCCTTAAGCGAAAAAGCATACACAAATAAATAAGCAATTAGCAGTTAAAGCAAAGCTGCCCTCAATCCCTTTCAATTATCCCTTTATATTTTTACTGAGCTTCTAATTTGTAGCGCAGCCTAACCTTTTTCCATACACTAAGGTCAAGCGGGCGAAGGTAGCCAAAGAAAATTGACCTTAAATCTAAATAATGAACGATAAAAACCACATTTGTAAAAGCCAGCGGCGCTTCGGGCTTAGTGTTTGCAGAAACGTGCAGTTTTGCAGGTATTTTGGGTTAGTTTTATTCCTTCGTATTTGCGTTTGCGTTTGGGTTTTAGACAGGATTTGCGCCTGTTGATTTATCTACAATGTGGGCACTTATACACCCGCTTTCTGGCTCCTGCTTGCTTGCTCCTTTGTTTTGTCCTCAAGCACGCATTACCAATAAGACGTAAATATTAAGATATGAGCCTTATAGGTTACCCGCACCGACTGCACACCCGCGCACCAAAAATACACACCCAACGCTCTACACAATTCTCACATGATGGGTAATTGATTTAAGAAATCCAGCTCGCTATATTGTAGGGGTCTTATGGGAAAGGTTCTTGTTACTGGCGCGACAGGCAGAGTAGGCAGGCACCTAGTGGAGGCGTTAGTAAATAGAGGTGAAGAGGTAAGGATTCTGGCAAGAAACCCCGCTGAAATCCGGAGTGAAGTTTTTCGTGCAGACCTTTTCGATGTAGCCTTGCTTAGAGAGGCGGTGGTGGGGGTTGATATAATTTATCATTTGGCTGCTATGGTTAATTATCAGGCTCCTAAGGGTGAGCTTTCTAAGGTTAATGTAGAGGGTACAAAAAACCTTCTAGAAGTGAGTCAAGGTCGTAGGTTTCTTTTTCTTAGTTCGACTGCTGCTATGGGAAAAAAGCTCAAGAAAATTCCGGCTGATGAGACAACTCCTTGTAGGCCTTCTGACTTTTATGGTCAAACAAAGCTGGAGGCGGAAAATCTTGTGCGCAAGAAAGGCGGGATAGTGGTTCGCTCGGCAGATATTGCCGGACCGGGATTTATGGAAGGCTACGACTACGTTATCTCTCGCATGGTTCAAGGAAGGTTGAAGATTCCGGGCAAGGGTACAAATCTTATTCAGTGGGTTCACGTAGCAGATTTAATTCAGGGTTTGCTTTTGGCAAAGGAAAATGGGGAACCTGGCGAAGTATACATCTTAACTGGCAAGGAAGCTAGGACCCTAAATGAGTGCCTTGCCCTTCTCGCAAAATACCTCAACGTAGAGCCCCCAAGAAAGCACATCCCAAAAATCCTCGCGATAGCAGCAGCAAACTACCAAACGTGGAAGATGAAGCGGCGCAAACAAAAGCCTCGCCCACTTAAAGAGTACATAGAGAAGATGACAGCCAACCGAAGCTTTAACATCACAAAAGCCAAAACCCAGCTCGGATACCAACCAA
>CAYSWL010000048.1:0-16059 GCA_964434745.1 uncultured Candidatus Bathyarchaeia archaeon
GAGGGATGATCACCCATGCTTCCATGCGTTCGGTACCTGGGCCGCCACCTTCTTGTGGTAATGCGCCGGCAAAAATTACTATACCCTTCTCCCCAGGATCTTTGAAAAGTTTGAGTTTCTGCTGAACTTTAATTATTGCATCTAATACGTTTTTACGAGTTACGTTGGATTTAATGTTGCTAGCAGTACCGTATTCATTACGTAGAAGGTTAACAGCATCGCTGATCTGTTTTCCCGGCGGAACATAAAGCGTAATGAGCTCTGTGTGGCTGCCTTCTTTTCTGGCTAGCGTATTAAGTATTTTTTTAAGCCTAAATAGTTCCAGACTGGATTTTTTAGCGGTGCTCAAATGTTTTCACTAAGCCGGGTTTCAATATAACTACAAAGGTAGGTTACATCTAATCAAATAAAAGTTCCGAATGTAAAGAGGATAAAACTATGTCGCATAACTATACTTGCCATAAGTAGTAAAGCGGTAACGTGAACTTGCATAGTGTCAGACATATTTTTATTAACACTTTAAAGGCACCATTTAATGAACCAAGTATATGTGGAGAATAGGACAGGTCATAACTATCAATGTTGTAGCAATTAAAAGTACAATGACATACTCTTCCTTGGAGACGAACTTTTTCAGACCAAAATTCTTTGGGTAAGATAATTCAGTAATAAATTTAAGTATTGGGTAAATCCTGTTGCCTGCGAAGATTATATTAAAAATTTGAAACAAAAAAAGAAATGAAGGAAAATTATGTTGCGCCTATAGCGTCTTTCAGTGTAGCCTTGAATGGCCCAAGTTTTCCACCGTAGTTACCGGCAGTGATTTTTACTATACCCGGTAGACATGCTGCTTCTACACCGACACGCATGGCATTGTTGATGGCATCCATATTAAGGCCGTTGATAACAATTTCTAGCACACTAACAGCATTTGGTGGAACAACTGTATCAGGCACCTGATCTTTGATTGTTGGACAGAAAGTGTGAGATGTTGAAGCTTTCAATTTATATTTCATTGAGCCTGCTTTAGAGCCTGAGCGTGCTATACCACCTGGGAAGGGCAAGACTACATCTTTGACTTGTGAACGTATGGCTGCTACTGCTGCTTCCGCTGCTTTAAGAGTTGCCTCATGGGTTTCGCCCATAATCATGAAGTTGCCGCCTGCAATTGCTTCTTGTACGCCGAATGCATCTTCAACGTAGAAGCTGCCTTCCATTACTGGAATCTTCCAACATTTACGATCACCAACCATTGCTCTTTTTTCAAATCCGTCACCGAAGAAGCGTAGACTTCTGCCAACACCGATTTTGCGTTTGGTGTCCATTAAGCCGTTGAAAGCTTTGGTTGTGGGGCATGTTAGTATACATTGGCCCATACGGGTCAGGAAGGAGTTCTTTAGTTCAAAGCGATCGCGATTGTAGATTTGTATGAGTGCACCAGGGCGTTTGTCAGGTGTTTGATCTGCAGGCACTGTACATTCTATTCCAGCCTCTGCAGGAGACATAATTATGCTTACTGCAAAACCTGTTGCCACAGTTGCAGCTGTAAGAGCCCATTGTTCAGTATCAGCGGTTATTAGGATTCTACCTGCCCAGAGAGGGAACATCTCTGCGAAAGTATCCATAATTTTTATTGTATTTCCTGCTGGTGCTTTAACAAGGAAGCTTTTCTCTTTATCATCGTAACTTAAAATCTGTAATTTGCCGCTTGACATGAGTAAGACCTTAGATTGTGTTGTCGATGGTCTAATTTAAGAGTTTTCGTAAGACTTGCCTGCTATCAAAAGAGTATACTGCTACTTTACAAAGCTTAAAACTATATAGAAGTTTTTTGTGGGATAATAAATGGGAAAGGGAAGAATAGAAATGCAGATTAATCCATTAAAACGGTAGCTAAAGTTTGCCCTTTGTCTGCACCATTTTTTACTGCTATGGCGAAGATATGTACGCCACCTTTCCAAGTTTCCATGTTCACAGGAACTACGTTAACGTAGTAGAATCCAGGCAATCTACCTGCAAAAACACTTGAAATTTCTACGCCTGAACTTCCTGGAGCAACAATCATTGGATCTACTTTGAAGTTGTCTGCGGTTAGCCCAGTGATAGGTTCACCGTTAAGGTCTTCTACGGAGACAGCTATATAGTTAGATAGTCTGTTACCGGGAGAGGCCACTGTATCTTCGGAGGAAGCATTTATGATTAGACGAGCCATATTGTTCACCTTAACCTGTAGGGAGAGCATGCTTGTTCTTAAAAGCGTTTCCAGCAAACCTTAGCAAGTCAACAATTACTAAATGGAGATTGTGTGAAATAAAAGCTCTTAATTTTTACGGAGAACTATGGTCACTTAGCCGTTTTAAAATGGTTTCATATTGTTCTGGAGTGAAAAGTTCTTTATGACATAGAGGACATTTAAGTGCCTTAACATTATGAAGAATGACACCGTTAAATTCGAAGTCGAATTCTATCTCATCATATTTTACACAACAGGTAGGGCAAATTAAAGTTCCGGCTTTCAAAACGTCATGTTTATTTTCTGTGTCATCAGACATATTAACCATTAAATAACAAATGTTAATGACTAATAAAGGGTCATATATAGAATAACTACATTATTAGAAGAGAAAAATAAATAACAGAATATTTCCGGAAAACGTACTTACACACCAGAATCTAAATCTAAATTTAATTTATTTATACGCTATTCGAAAAAATATTTCTATAAACGTAAAATTTAATTACTTCGTTAACATAGGAGGATTAGTAAACGAGGCACTAATATGACATTACTTAGTGGTTGTTATACCGCGCTTGTAACACCTTTACGCAGTAAACGTGAAGTTGATTACGAGGGCCTGCAAAGACTTGTCGAATTTCAGGTACAAGAAGGCGTAGACGGCATACTAGCTGTTGGCACAACAGGCGAAAGCCCCACGCTTGATTGGAATGAGCACAATAAAGTTATAGAAGGGGTTCTTGAAGCCATTGGCAATAAAGGCATAACTATGGCGGGAACTGGAAGCAATAGCACACAGGAAGCCATAGAAGGCACAGCACATGCCCAAAGAATAGGCGTAAATCATGTTTTGCTTGTTGACCCTTATTATAATGGACCTAGTAGTTTAGAGATTAGTAGAGAATATATTGAACCAATTGCAAAACAGTTTCCAAACATTCAACTCATACCATACATAATTCCAGGTAGAACAGGCACCCAGCTTCTACCACAAGACCTTGCAACACTTCATCAAAGATACCCTAACGTTCGTTGTGTAAAAGAAGCAACAGGAGACGTCAATAACATGGAGCTAACACGTAAACTATGCGGAGAAGATTTTGACATATTATCTGGCGATGATGACATAACCTACGATGTTATGGTTTCGCCAAACATTGCGGCTAGTGGCGTAATATCAGTCACATCTAATATTGCACCACGGGCCGTGGCAAATATGACCCACAACATTCTAGACGGCAACATTAATGAAGCAAAAAGAATTGCGCAAGCAATACAACCACTTTTTGACATAATCACTGTTAAAACACAAGAGCCAACACCTTACGGACCAGTTCTATGTAAAGCGAGAAATCCACTAGCCTACAAAACTCTTATGAACATATTAGGCATGCCTTCAGGACCTTGCAGGCAGCCACTTGGAAAAATGACTCGTAATGGATTAGAAGTTGTTTTAGCAACAGCTAGAAAAATCTATGAAAATAATCCGGAAATTCTTACACCTATCGAAGAATTCTTTGATGTTGACCTTAAAGATCGACTATATAACGAGAAATACTGTAGAGGGCTATACTATGCTTAAACTCTGTATTGCAGGTGTAACAGGTAGGATGGGTGAAGCCATTTTACATGAAGCAGTGAGCAAAGGTCATCAAATAGTGGGAGCCACTGAAGCAGTAAACAGTCCGAATGTAGGTAAAACTCTTAGAGAGCTTGGTTTGATAAACTCAGATGTAAAAATTACTACATCTGAACACCTTGATGAAGCATGCAAAGAAGCTGACGTTTACATATCGTTTACATTACCTGAAGCAGAAATGAGTAACATACCTGCAGTTGTAAAATTAGGTAAAAAAATTGTTTTAGGCACAACAGGTTTTACTGAAGAACAGAACCAAATTATTCGAAATGAAATAACAAATGGAAAAGTACCAGCAGTATTTTCACCAAACTTTTCAGTAGGGATCAATATGTTATTCAAACTTGCGCAAGTGCTCAAAGCTATCCCAGAGGGATACAATTTTAGCATTAGTGAGATCCATCATGCAGCAAAAAAAGATGCCCCAAGTGGCACTGCCCGTAAACTAGGAGAAATAATTGCGGATGTTCGAGGTTATACAACTTTGGTTCATGGCAGAGAAGGAACAAGTCTACGTAAACCTAGTGAGTTAGAAATAGTATCAATGCGTGCAGGTGGAGTACCAGGTGTCCATGACCTCATCATTGCAGGACCATATGAAATGCTTAGAATAGAGCACACCGCGTTTTCGCGTAATGTATTTGCTCAGGGAGCAATTGTTGCAGCAGAATGGCTCAATAAACAGCAAACACCTGGAATTTATAGCATGGAAAGAGTACTAGAAAGTTAGGTGAAAAACAATGCAAAAATCACTACCAACGTTTTTATTTAAGAAAACAACAAAAAGCAAAGGAATGAAAGGTGAAAATCTTTGAACCGTAAAGTCGCAATCTTAGGTGCAACAGGAGCAATTGGACAAAGATACATAGAGCTGCTACTAAAGCATCCTTGGTTCAAAATTGAGGTGCTATCAGCTTCTGAAAAATCTGCAGGTAAAAAATACAAAGACGCCTGCAATTGGGTCATGGAAACTGACCTACCTAAAGAAATTGCAGAAATGACCGTAGCAGATGCTACTGTAGATGCTGTTAAAAAAGCAGGCAATGTGGACCTGATATTCACTTCATTACCTGGCGATTTAGCAGGCCCAGTTGAAGAAGAATTTGCAACAGAATACGCTGTCTTCAGCAAAGCAAGTGCACACAGAATGGAAAGAGACATACCACTTCTAATTCCCGAGGTTAACCCTGATCATTTATCGATGATCCCACTTCAAAAGAAAGCACGCAACTGGAAAGGCTCCATAGTAACTGACCCAAACTGTTCCACAATCCAGATGGCGCTCACACTTAAACCATTAATGCAATTTGGGATAAAGCAGATAATGGTTACAACCATGCAGGCATTAAGCGGCGCAGGGTATCCAGGTGTCCCATCACTAGACATCATAGATAATGTTGTACCATACATCTCTAAAGAGGAAGAAAAAATGGAAACTGAAGCACTCAAAATCCTAGGTACATTCGACGGGTTAGCAGTGAAAAACGCCGATTTCCAAATTACATCTAGTTGCAATAGAGTCAACGTTAAAGATGGTCATCTTGAATCAATCTTTGTTAAGTTAGACAAAGAACCTTCAATAGAAGAGATTGAAGAAGCCTTTGCAAACTTTAAAGGTGAACCACAAAAGCTCAAACTACCTTCCGCACCTGAAGATCCAATAGTTGTTCGAAAAGAAGCAAATAGACCGCAACCAAGATATGATCGCTATGCAGGCAATGGAATGAGTGTAGTTGTAGGCCGAATCCGCAAAGATCCAATAATGACCTTCAAGTATATGTGTCTTGGACACAACACTATTAGAGGCGGTTCAGGCGCAGGCATACTTAGTGCTGAGCTTGCGGTTGCAAAAGGATTAGCTTAAAAATTATTTCCTCTTTTATTATTTAACGAATCCTAATACTGGTGAAATGAATGCACACACTTAGTAGTCCACTAGAAAGTCGCAATGAACAACTTTTTATCGATGGAGTCTCAACAAAGGATTTGGCGGAAAAATATGATACGCCGCTCTATGTAATAAGTGAACAACGAATTAGGGATAACTATAACCGTTTGTATAAAGCTCTGACACAAAATTACTCTAAAATCCGCATTTATTATGCTATGAAAGCTAATTCTAATCTATCGGTACTTAAAATTCTAGAGACTGAAGGTGCTAACATAGATGCTGTTAGTCCAGGTGAAGTCGTTATTGCACTAAACAGTGGCTTTACACCCGATCGAATACTATTTACAGGAACAAGTGTTAGAAATGACGAGCTCAAGTTCCTTTCTGAATCAAACGTTACCATCAATATTGATTCGTCTTCAGAACTTACTAGATTGTTAAAAATTGCTGTACCTAAAATTGTTTCTTTTAGAGTTAACCCTGAAATTGGCGCTGGACACCATGACCATTGCATAACTGCTGGCAAAGAGACAAAATTTGGCATCTGGGAACAAGACGTAATCAATGCATATGCAACTGCTAAAGATGCAGGTATACAAAGATTTGGCATACATATGCATATAGGTTCAGGAATTCTTGATCCTGAACCATTGCTTGCAGCCCTTGATAAGTTTCTAAGTATAGCTAAGAAAATCCATGATCAAATAGGCATAAACTTTGAATTTATCGACATAGGAGGAGGCATAGGTGTTCCATATAAACCCGAAGACAAAGAACTTGACGTAAAAATTTTTGCAGAAAAAGTTTTATCATTGTTCAAGTCCAAAGTTTCCCAGTATGGACTTGGTGAACCATACTTCTGTATTGAACCCGGCAGATTCATTGTTGCCGATGCCGCAATTCTCCTTACAGCAGTAAATACTATAAAGACCACACCATTCAAGAAATTTGTAGGTGTAGACGCAGGATTTAATACTATAATACGTCCTGCCATGTATGGTTCATATCATCAAATACTAATAGCTAACAATATGGATGCAACAGAAGAAGAAGTAATCGATATAGCAGGCCCAATATGTGAATCAGGTGATTTACTCGCTAAAAACCGCAGTATGCCAAAAATTAATGAAGGCGACATATTAGCAGTACTAAATGCTGGTGCATATGGTTTTGCTATGAGTTCACAGTACAATTCACGACCAAGAGCAGCAGAGGTATTGGTAAAAAATGGCAAACATATTCTGGTTCGTGAACGTGAGCAACTCAATAATTTATTGGTTAATCAAAAAACTGTCTACACGTGGTAATAGCTATGAAATTTTGGAAAATGCAAGCATTAGGTAACGACTATATTGTAGTAGATAACCGTGACGAAAAAATTGATACCCCACAAGCAACTAAACTCGCCAAGAAACTTTGTGAACGAAGATTTAGTGTAGGCGCAGACGGACTACTACTTGTTTCCTGCTCAGATAAGGCTGATGTAAAGATGCGTATTTTCAATTCTGATGGTAGCGAAGCAGAAATGTGTGGTAATGGTATCCGGTGTTTTAGTAAATACTGTTACGAAAATAGCATAGTCAAAAAAACCGAGTTCACTGTAGAAACATTTGCAGGCATAAAACAGGTTAGCTTAACTATAGAACAAGATTCTGTAAAAGCAGTAAAAGTTGACATGGGTACACCTAACTGGGACCGTAAATCTTTACCCATGCAAGGGGAAGGCACATGTATAGACAAAGAACTAATTGTGAAAGACAAACCTTACCAAGTGACCTGCCTATCTATGGGTAATCCACACTGCGTCATATTTGTTGACAATGTAGATAACCAAACTGTAGAACATATAGGACCGATAGTTGAAAAACATGAAGCATTCCCAAAGAGGGTTAACGTAGGCTTCGCTCAAGTAATTAGTAAAAATGAGATGAAATTGCGAGTCTGGGAAAGAGGATGTGGAGAAACGTTAGCATGCGGAACAGGCACTTGTGCAGCAGCAGCAGCAGCCAATAAACTCAATAGAGTTGACAATAAAATAACAGTCCATCTCCGTGGTGGCGATTTGCAAATTGAAATCGGCTCAACTATACTTATGACAGGCCCAGCTGAAAAAGTCTATGAAGCAACCTTAATCTAAGAATTAAAATCTATTTTTTTCTTAACTTTTTAGTGATCAAATAATGCTGAATCGTTATTTTTTCAAGTTTATAATTATTCGCAAAAATAAAATCTAAAAGCAGACTATTATGTAAAATAGCCTCACATTTTAACGTATATACAGGTAATAGTTTTAAGGGAAAAACCTTTTAGTTTCAAAGTCATGTCCAAAACTATGATATTCGATTTTGCTGACCGCGTGAAGCGGCTTCCCCCGTATTTGTTCGCTGAGATGGAGAAGCAGATTAATGAAAAGAAAGCACAAGGTGTAGATTTAATTTCTTTAAGCATTGGAGATCCTGATTTGCCAACGCCGCGGTTCGTTATTGATGCTCTCACAGAAGAAGCCGCTAATACTAAGAATCACAATTATTCATTTAGCCAAGGAGAACCCGACTTTAGAAAAGCTGTTGTTGACTGGTGTAAAAGACGATTTAATGTTAATATTATGCAAGACCAAGTCGTAGGACTTTTAGGGTCTAAGGAAGGATTAGCAAATATTGCACGTGCCTTTGTAAACCCCGGTGATAAGGTACTTGCGCCTAACCCTGCTTATCCAGTATATGCTAACGGAGCTACCATACTTAACGATGCTTCGACTATTGAAATGCCACTTTTAGAAGAGAATGGCTTCAAACCTGACTTTAGCAAAATTAATCCAGATAAAGCTAAGATGATGTTTCTTAACTATCCAAACAATCCTACAGGGGCAACTGTTGACAAGAAATTCTTACAGGATGCTGTGGAATTCGCAAAAGATAACAAAATGATATTGTGTTATGATAATGCATATTCAGAGGTTACTTATGATGACTACAAAGCACCTAGCATATTGGAAGTTGATGGTGCTGATGAGGTAGCTATAGAGTTCCATTCATTATCAAAGACCTTCAATATGACTGGAGATCGCATTGCATTTGCGGTTGGAAATAAGCAATTAGTAACAGGGTTAACTAAAATAAAATCGCAAATTGATTCTGGGCCACCAGTTTATACGCAGAAAGCCGCCGTCAAAGCGCTTGATTCATACAAAACCGCTGAGACACCAGAGTTCCTAAAGAAGACCAATAAAATTCTTCAAGAGAGACGCAATGTACTTGTAGAATCACTAAACAAGCTCGGGTTCAAATGTGAAGCTCCAAAGGCAACCTTCTATGTTTGGGTAAATTGTAATGGGGACTCCATGAAATTTGCAAGTAGACTGCTTGATGCAGGAGTTGCTATAACTCCAGGAATCGGGTTTGGCAAATATGGCGAAGGCTATGCACGTATAACGTTTACTCAACCTATAGAACGTATAAAAGAAGCATGTGAACGTATAGAAAGAGCCTTTAGATAATTTTTTATTCTTTTTTTGTTGCTTTCTTTCGATAATTATGTTACCGATACGAAAGGTATAAAATATCATATAGAGACTTTTTTGCGAGCATCTTAATGAACCGTAATGACAATATTTTCAGTAGGCAACCGATCAAACGGCACATCAAAAAGCAGAGTCGCAAGTTTAGTTTTATATTCTATCAGGCACTTTATGGACCACTTGTTTATCTGCGAGCAATTTATCGCCAACTAATAATTTTAGGGCTTATGCTTATCTGGGGAGCAGGAATTTATTCGTACTTTGATAAATTACCGGTTCTCGGAGCGTTACTTGCCGCAGTTTCAACTGTAACTACTCTTGGGTTTTATAGTCCAAACAATAGCAACCTCTTTACGATGAACTCTGCAGAATCGGTGCTCTTAATTATAATGATAGTAATTTCAGTAGGAACAGTGGCGTCAATCTTGCAAACCAGTGTGAATACTATAGCAAAAGGCGACTTAGCCAAAGGGCAAGCAGGAAAGAAACTCATTAAGAAACTAAGGCAGCATGTAATAGTTATAGGGTATACGCATCTTGGCAGGTATGTTACGGAAAAACTCGACGAAATTGGATTAGACTATGTTGTTATTACAAAGAATCCAAGTAAGTATGAGGAATTAATGAAAAGAAACCTTTTCACTGTACTTGAATCTGAAACACAGCCTTTGGAAGCTTTGAATATTGCAGGTATAGAAAACGCAGCGATGGTTGTTGTAGCCCATGAAAAAGATGCTGATAATATGCTTGCAATTCTTAGTTCAAGAAAAATGCAGCCAAACATTAGGATAATAAGTGTAGTCCATAACCCAACTCTAACTGAAACAGCTAAGAATGCTGGTGCAGACATGGTAATATCATCTTCAGTCACTGTAGGTCATCTGCTAGCTCTTTCTGCAGTAACAAAGAACTTAGTGGGCATAGTATTTTCTGAAAGGATAGGCGCACAAGAAATAGCCGAATTTTCGATATTTAAATCCTCAAAACTAATTGGTAAAGGACTTCAGGAAATTTCACAGTATGCAACTATAATTGGATTGCTGCGTGAAGGCAAAGTAATAAAAAATCTTTTCGACCCTACCTTAACTATCAAAGAAGGCGATACACTGCTTATCTTTGGCGACACAGAGAACCTTATTACAGTTGAAAAAGAAGCAAAAGCGCTCTAATAAATTTACCAAATAACAAAAAAGAAGAAGTTGTCTGCCTCTTTAGGCAGCTTTTTCGCAGGTTATTTACGGTTTTGTTTTTTATTTGCCGCCTGCTTTGGCTTTGGCAAGTTTTTTAAGAATCTGAGTCTTAGCAAGATCGTATGCCATAGAGTAATCAAATAGACCGGATGGCGCTTCAGTTGCACGTTTGATCATATCGCCCTCAACTTTAAGTTTGAGTTTGCCGATAGCAAGAGCACCTATACCAAAGAGTCCAGGCTGGAGTTCTTTAGGATCATCATTAGATTCTAATCCCTCAATACCAAGTGGCTTGATGGCGTTAATATCAGCAACGATCTTTGCGTTCTTAGCGTTCTCAAGGTCTGCTTTTGTCATTAATTGAATTCCGCCAGCGCCTGCAGCAAGGATGATTTCTGCGTTTTGGATAGCTGCTGCAGTTTGTTCTGGCTTGGATACCTCAATTACTTTAACGAGTTCTGCACCGCATTCTTTATTGATTTTGTCTGCTATAGCCTGACCTTTGGCAAGGCTACGGGAGGTTATGGTTACATTTGCCTTTTCTGCTGCATATATACGTGCGGCGGTTTGCCCTACTGGGCCGGTTCCTGCAAGAACTGTGACGTTTTTACCTTCAAGAGAACCAAGACCTTTCTCTAAAGAAAGACCTAAAGTTTTTGCAACTGCACCAGCAGCTGTGGTATATGCACCTCTAGGGTCAACTATTACACTGTTTCCCCAAGGAGCAGCAGCCATAGCTTTCATTGTTTCAGAAACAACTTTTTCGACCATCTCAAAGTTGCTACCGTTAATGAAAAATTTAGTGTGAGCCGCACCTAAAGGACCACGTGGGAATAATGCATCGAATACTATTTTCCCTGCGTCTTCGCCTGTTACGTTTTCGTACTTATACACTGCTGAGTCAGGGTATAAATCTTGAGCGACTAACATGTCAAATGGACTACAGTATTTATCTGTGTCTAGGAAAATGAATACTGTTTTGAAAGTTGGTTGTGCCATACTATATTCACCTTTGAATATGGAGTTCACGCTGTTGAAACATTTAAGAATTACCGCAGAAGGAGTAAACAGTTTTTAAGTATTTTGTTAAAATATTAGCTTATATTTTGTATGGAAACAAATAGTAGTTTGCGCTAGATATAACATTAAAGTTTTGAAAAACTTGGATTAGGAACAGGAAATTGTAAGAAGGTTACGTAAATAAAATAAAAGTGAACTCGATTGAATCGACATTATTCAACAAAATTACAATAACCAAACGGTAATTAATATTAATGTAAATCTATACTTATAGATTTTTAGTTATAGACACATAGTTTTCAGCAAACAGTATGTAAAGAATACACATAATTGCACACTAAAAATGATGAGGGTATCAAAGTGGATAAAGAAAACAGATGGCATTCATTGGAATTAGAGGAAGCATACAAAAAGCTTGATACAAGCGAAAAAGGGCTATCTAATGATGAGGCAAAAGATAGATTACAGAAATATGGAATAAATGAGCTTGAAGAAGAGAAAAAAGCAAGTAAGTTAAATCTACTCTTCCAGAAAATTAAAAACCCCATAATTATAGTGCTACTTATCGCAGCAACCATTTCTTTAGTTGTAGAGCACTATTATGATGCGCTTGTCATATTTGTCGTCATAATTATTGACATGACTATTGGATTTATACAAGAATTCAAAGCAGAATCAGCACTAAAAGCCTTGAAATCTATGTCTGCTCCAGAAGCAGAAGTTATACGTAATGGCATAGAAATTCGCATTAAAGCAAAAGATATTGTCCCAGGAGACATAATACTATTAGATGCGGGAAATAAAATTCCAGCGGATGCACGCATTATTGAAAGCAAAAATTTGGAAACAGACGAATCTATGCTTACAGGTGAGTCGACTTCAGTTAGAAAAACTGTTGGAGCCTTAGATGCTGAGTTATCGGTTGAGGATAGAAAAAATATCGCCTTTTCAGGAACAATCATCACCCAAGGACGAGGTAAAGCACTTGTTATTGCCACTGGAATGAAAAGTGAAATAGGAAAAATAGCTAGGTTATTGAAAGAAACAGAAAAAGCAGAAACACCAATTCAAAGAAGAACATTAGACCTTAGCAAGAAAATTGGACTTTTCGCTTTAGTCGCAAGCGTACTTACGTTTGTAATTGCTATTCTACAGGGCTATGAATTACTAGAGACCTTCTTGTTTGTGCTAGCTGCTGCAGTCTCAGCAATTCCTCAAGGATTACCCATAGTTGTCACGATAACTCTTGCAATTGGAGTCCGCCGTATGGCTAAGCGTCACGCCATCATAAGAAAACTACAAGCCGTCGACACCCTCGGATCAGCCACGGTAATATGCACAGACAAAACAGGCACATTAACAACTAACCAGATGACAGTTCGAAAAATTTTAAGCAACAACAGAATAATTGATGTAACTGGTGCAGGATTCACTCCTATGGAACATTTGAAGAGAAAGGCACTGAAATTGATGTATCAAAAGATGAAGCGTTAAGCGTATTACTTCAAACTGCGGTTCTGTGTAATGATGCCTGATTAAGACAACACGAAACAGATGGAGAATCCAATTGGGAAATACACGGAGATCCGACAGAAGGCGCATTAATAGTTACCGCAGAAAAAGCTCAAATCCACAAAGATAGACTTGAAGAGAAATTTCCACGCTTTGATGAAATTCCATTTGACCCTAAAGAAAGGTACATGGCGACATTTCATAAAATTGACAATGGAAAAGGAGTATACGTTAAAGGCGCACCTGAAACAGTTTTGGAATTATGCTCATCAATTCTAGAAGACGGCATAAAAAAAGACTTAACACTACAGAAAAAAGAAGAAATTCTACAGGCAAATACAGCATTGGCCAGCGAAGCGTTAAGAGTTTTGGCCATGGCATATCAAACAATAGAAGATCATGAGGATTTCAAAGAGAAACTGCATAACAAATCAACAAAGCTCGTCTTTGTAGGACTTATGGGGATGATAGATCCCCCTAGACCAGAGGCAAAAAAAGCAGTTCAATTATGTAAAAAAGCTGGTATCAAAGTTGTCATGGCAACAGGAGATCAAAAACTAACAGCAAAAGCCATAGCAAAAGAGATTGGAATTCTCAAAAAGGACGCAAAAATTCTTTCAGGTTCTGAGTTAGATGAGATAAGTGACGCTGATCTGGATGTTATAATAGAAGAAACCTTGGTATTCGCTCGTGTATCACCAACCCATAAGCACCGAATAGTGGAAACATTAAGACGCAAAGGCCACATTGTCGCAATGACTGGCGATGGCGTTAATGATGCGCCTGCATTGAAAGCTGCCGAAATAGGAGTTGCCATGGGAATCACAGGCACTGATGTTACAAAAGAAACGGCAGACATGATTCTGACAGACGACAATTTTGCAAGCATCGTAAACGCAGTAGAAGAAGGGCGCGTGGTATTTGACAATATAAGAAAGGTAGTAAAATACTTAGTATCTACTAACGCTGGAGAAATTCTAACTATATTGGGCGCTTTAATTCTACTCCCGGGTAGCCCACTCATATTCACAGCAGTACAGATACTTTGGGTTAACTTGGTAACAGATGGATTATTAGACAAATTCATAGCAATGGAGCCAAAAGAAGCAAACATAATGAATAAACCACCTCGAAAACCAACAGAAAGCATAATCAATCGAGAAATAATGCTAAACACAATATACGTTGGGCTCTTCATGGCCATCGGAACACTAGGAATTTTCACCTACGCCCTTAATAATGGCGACTTTGTAAGAGCACAAACGTTAGCCTTTACCACAATTGCCATGTTCCAAGTCTTCAATGCAATAAACTGCCGCTCACGAGAAGAATCAGTATTCAAAATCGGCATCTTAACAAATAAATATCTACTAATTGCCATAATAGCTTCAGTCTCTTTACAGTTCTTAGCAACAATGCCACCGTTACAAGCCGCCTTAGGCACAACGGCGCTCTCAATTTGGGATTGGTTAACAGTAGTTGCAATCTCGAGCTCAGTATTCATAGCTGACGAAATCCGCAAATTCATAATGAACAAAATTAAAAAATAATAACTATAGAGTAGACCAACATAAGCCCAAAAAGAGCCCCCAATAAAACACTCCAAACATAACCAATTCAAAGAGTACAATAGACAACATTGTGCTCAAAAACACTTTTTATATTAAACTTTTTTTTATCAAGTTTAAAACAAGATCACATAATTAACGAAAAATAAAATTCAATAAATAAAGTAAACTTGTAAATCAAAATACCTTACAATTGTTATTAAAGAGACTGTTTTAGATTTCATGTAAATTTTTTTGCTATAAATTATCGATTATAAAGAGAATAACCCTTTAAGCATGAAAGTATAGGTTTTGAATGGATAGTGAATTTGTTGTCGTTGGCAGAAAATCTTGAGAAACTTTCGAATGCTTGCGGTGTTGCAGGAAGAGAGCAAGAAGTCAGAGAGCTTATGATAAAAATGCTAAAACCCTACGCAGACGAAGTTACGGTAGATAGACTAGAAAATGTTATTGCTGTAAAAAAAGGCAAAGAAAACAAACCAAAAATTATGTTCGATGCCCATATGGATGAAATTGGGCTAATAGCAAAAACCATAAACAAAGACGGTTTTATACAGTTTGCAAAAATGGGCGGTATAGATGATCGCATTCTTTTAGCTCAAAAAGTAAATGTCTTTACAGAAAAAGGCACACTACCAGGAGTCATAGGCTCCAAACCGCCACATATTCAAAAAGAAGGAGAACGCAAAAAAATTATTGCCTATGACGAGCTTTTCATTGATATAGGTGCAACCAGCCGCGATGATGCGAATAATATGGGCGTTCGACCCGGAGACCCTATAGTTTTTGACAGCCAATTTAAAGCTTTAGGCAACGACTTCGTAATGGGGAAAGCTTTTGATAACCGCGTAGGCTGCGCTGTAATGGTTGAAGCATTTAAGCAGCTAGAAAAAATAGATTGTACGGTATATGCTGTTGGTAGTGTACAAGAAGAACTCGGATTAAGAGGTGCAGGAACTGCGGCCTATGGAATAGACCCAGATGTTTGCTTAGTTCTAGATGTGACAGTAGCAGGCGATGTACCGGGCGTTAGAGAGTTTGATACTTCAGTAAGGATGGGAAAAGGTCCAACATTAACAGTAACAGATTCAGGCTTTGTTGCACATCCAAAAGTTTTGCGTTGGTTAATTGACTCCGCCTCTGAGAACAAAATTAATTATCAACTTGAAACAGGATTGCCAGGCAGCACAAATGCAGCGCGAATTGCTCTAACTCGACAAGGCATACCTAGCGGCACAATATCAGCACCTGCACGCTACATCCATAGTCCAACTGGATTAATCAACATTAAAGACGCTGAAAATGCAGCTAAACTTGCAGTAGTTACAGCTAAAAAAATTGAAAAAACCCATTAAACATCAACACTTTCTTTTTCACAATAACTAACCTAACAATCGCAAACAATGACACAAATCATTATACTAACTTAAGTTTTAATTGAAAATTTTGTAGTGAAACTGTTTTATAGAGGATTTTGATGAGTAGC
>CAYSWL010000049.1:0-15869 GCA_964434745.1 uncultured Candidatus Bathyarchaeia archaeon
TGCTTTTTAAGGTTAGGTCAGTTATGTTTAATCGAGCAAGAAGATAGGCAATGTTTGATTCAGCACCTTTGTTTTTGTTTAACCCGTATGGAGTTAGTCCATCACAGCAGCTTCCATTAGTCTCTTCGTAGAGGGATATTTTGTTTAAATTTTTACCTAAAAACCACTCAAATGCTAAGTGTGCAGCATTGCTGTATACTTGTTTTTGTGTACAACGAAAAGCAGCAACTGCTGCATCAACCATACAACAGGCCTCAATTGGTTGCTGGTCGTAAATTGCACGTTCTTTACCTTTCTGGCACCAACCATTGTTACCAATTGGCACAAAGATGTTGTCGATATTTTGAATGTTAAAAAGAAAGTCAAAAGACTGCAGAGCTGTTTGTAGATATTTAGTTTCACCTGTAGATTCATATGCAAGAAAAAGCGCTTCTGGCAAGCGTCCATTACTATATGTAAGGCTATCTTCAAACCAGTTCCACCCAGGTGATGCTTGCTGATTATATAGTTCAAGAAGTTGATCACCAAGCAAACGGATAAGTGTGGTAGAGTTTGAATCATTTTGGTAAGCTCTTTGGTAATGGAATAAGCCATTCAAGGTAAGAGCTTTTACACGTGGCCATGTAGATTTTACGGCCCAAGGTAAAGCTTTATCAAAAATTTCTTTAGCCACTAGTTTTGTTTCAGAAGACAAACTTGAATCTTGTATATAACCACATGCCCAAATTGTGTTACCTATACATTCTTCTGAGCCGACATCATCTAAGTACTGTCGGTTGTAACTTAGACAGTTGTGCATTTTTCCATCGTTACGTTGCATATACAACAGTAAACTCAAGTAGATATCAAGTAGCTTTTTTACGTTTGAATCTCCGTAACATTCTAAGTATTTGGTACAGGCAATAATTGCGCGAGTATTATCATCAGTTGTGTAGCCGTCTTTTCGACAAGGAACAGAAAGCTTTGAGAATTGAAGTAAACCGGTGTCATCAGTAAGTGCTTTGAGGTAATCTAATTTTACAGGGGGTAACTCCAAGTTCAATACACCTATGGTTGTTAATTACAGCATTGAATACTTCTCCGTAAGTTCGTGCTACATTTGACCATAGAAAACGTCTGCTGTACTGGTATACTCTGCGTTGAATACTTTTTCGATATTTTTCATCTAATAAACTGTTTATGCCTTGTGCTAACGATAGAGGGTCATTAAATTTACATAATACACCCCTGTTGGCATTAATTGTTTCTTGCGCATGGAAATACGGTGTAGAAACCACAGCTTTGCCTGCGCCTAGAGCATAAGTTAATGCACCGCTACTGATTTGATTAGGCGAAATGTAGGGGGTTAAATAGATATCAGTTGCCTGCAGATACCTAACCAGTTCACGTTTAGATAAAAAGCGGTTATTAAACCGCACATGTTTTTCTAACCTTAATTCACTAACTAACTTTATCAAGCTATTGCGGTAAGTTTCGCCCTCCCTTTTTAGGATCTCAGGGTGTGTTTGCCCAATGATTAAATATACCATATCTGGCGCGTTTTTAACAACATAAGGAAGTGAGCGAATAGCATATTCAATTCCCTTGCCTCGACTTATTAATCCAAAAGTGGAAACCACAAGGCGATTATCCAACCCTAATGACTGTTTGATTGATTTGCTATCAACAAAGTCAATTTCAGGACAACCATGAGGAATTGAAACACAATTTTTATAGAAAATTCCTTGCTGAGAAAGCATTTTTGCTGCGGCTTCTGCAATTACCACCACTACATCACTTTTGCTAACGATTCGTCTTAGAACTTGTAGTGCTTTTGGATTAAAATCAGGTCTAACAGTGTGAAGAGTTGTTACAACAGGTTTACTTAGTTTATCTAAGAACTTAACAAGGTATTCACCTTCATCACCGCCAAAAAGTCCAAACTCATGTTGAATATTGACAAGATCAATACTAGAATTGTTGATGTATTCGGCTGCGGCACAGTAGCTATTAATTGTGTTGCGTTCTATGCTGAATTTAACGTGTCTATCATAATCATTGATCTCTTCTTCGTTATCGATAGCAATAACATATGATTTAAAACCGTCAACTAGGTCCATAGAATCAATTAGATCTTTCGTAAAAGTTGCAATGCCGCATTCTCGAGGTGGATAAGTGCTTAGGTATGCAATGCGTTTCACATTATGAGCAGGAGAAAAAATTTGAATCATTGAATATACTCTCTTCTAATTTTATATTTATCCCTAAAACCACCCGAGCAGATAACCTCAGCTAAGCGAATAAGACTTGAGGTTAATAGACACTAACGCCCCCATAATAAATCAGTGTATAACGGAAGGCTCAGGGCAACTAACGAAAGAATCTATTCCTTTCGCTGTTAATAGTATTCACATGCCCCTTTATGACTGTTATGTATAATATAATCAAAACTAATTTACTTTAAATTTTCAAAAATATGCTCATGAGGTAGCTGTACGGATTTGTTTTTAGCATATTTTGTAGAAATGTTGTTACTTTGTGAAATCACAATGAGTTATTATGATGATACGATACTATATACCGTATGTCATTAAATGTAACAGCTAGTGAAAGTATGAGTTCCAAAAGAATTAGATGCAAATGCCCATGCGGGTACGGGTTTGAAACATGTAGCAGTGAAGATAATGCAATAGTGATGGTGCAGGCACACTTTAACAAGTTCCATGCAGATATGTTACCGTTTGGCATAACAACAGTAGAAGCTAGAGCACTTTTAACATCAGTAAATAATGTTAGAAAAACAAGCTCTAGAATTCATCCGCTTTATTCATCAAGTTCAGCACCTACACCACTTAATTTAGATAAGGAACTCTCGCAAGCAAAGGCAAAACGAAAAAGAACAATTAATAGTTCACAAATAATTTAGCTTAAAATTCCACTATTTTATTAAACCTTAATTTCACATATTTGTGTAATATCATTTTGATTAAGTTATAGATAATTTTAGTAATTGTTCTATTTTTTGCAAAAAGTTGTAGCAAGCAAGCAGTCACAACGTCTTAAAAACTAGTTCGTACATAGGGCTATAATTGAGGTGAAAATATGCTTTTAAGAAACCGTTTGTTTGCTTTAATTTTAATTTGCGCTATTACAGTACCTGTAGTAGCAGCAGTAGCATATTCGAGCATGGCCAACGCAACAGGTTATGGAGACGATACTAATAGTCCAATGCAATCAAAAACGATCAATATATCTTACTGCACAGATTCTGATGAACATATAAAACGTTATGTCGTTCTACCTTGTGACGGCAACGTATACAGTGGACATATTACATTCAGATCATTTGACAATCCAGGATGCATAACTGTAAACGTCGGAGCTGGAAACGCTCAAACTACTTATATTGCACAAGCAACCAGCACAATTGAAGTAATCAATGTTGACTTTTCAGGTACAATGCTAGTAATTGACGTAGTCAATGATGCAGGCTTTTCCAATAACGAAGACGTTAACATAGCAGGAGTAGTCACATACCAAACAAGCTCAAATGTTTGTACATTCCCATAAGTTTTTCCAAAACTAGTATTAATTGAATCTGTTCAACAAGCCATCAAGAAGTAGCTAAGCTAGAAGGGCTAAAAGTCACATTAACTTTAAAACCCGGCTTGGAAATTTGGCAGAGACTTGCTGAACAGATCTAACTATTAAAGCAATAATTCTAAACCAGCAATTAATACAATGCTTCGGAAAAACAAATTTTTACTTTTTCTTTATCTATTTTTTAGTCTCTATAAAATATAAAGTTGCTATCGTTCTAGTTAATTGCTTATTTTTTCAAAAAAAGGATTTGGCATTGTTTTTACTTATTTGTTTGATAGTTATAGCTTGTTTTGTTTTTTAATTAATATTGCTGCGATAATAAGCAGGATAACAAGTGTAATTATTACTATTATGAGGATGTACTCAAAAGGTATGTTTTGATTTGTTGGTTGTTGTGGTGATTGGTAGGGGGAATCTGATGGAAAGTTTGTTGGTTGTGTTGGTTGTATAGTATTTTGCGGCGGTGTGGTAGTTGTAGGTGAAGGTGATTCTGAGCTAAAGATGTTTGTTTCAGTTATACTATATGAGTACTTTGAGGTTATAGGTGAAGTTTGGCCCTGTGTCGTTTCTGATGATGCTTCAAGTAATATACCAGATATTTTATCGTAAACGAATTGTGTTGTGAGATTATAATCTGGGGTTGATAGAGCAATATTTAGGACATTTACTTCTCTGCTAACTCCAAGGTAGGTTCGTGTTTCAGTGTTGTTAATAGTAAAAGTTTCTGGTGGTGGTATAGGTTCACCTTGGTTTAAGTTAGCTGCAATTATTGGACCTTGAGTACTTGGGATTCCGTTTTCAGTTCCTGTTTCTATATTCCAAACAGTTGTTGAATTATTGCCAGGGGTTGGAGTGCCATCTTTGAATTGTCCAGTGAAAAGCAAAGTTATTTCTTTATTTGATGTTTCTACAATTTGTATTTTTTGCCAATCGTAATCGTTGAATAATTCAAAACCTGGACCTTCGCCAATAAAGTTGCCATATTTTATGTATTGCCCTGGTGAAACGCCAGGATTGTAGTCTAAGGCAAATATGGGGGTTACTGTTGTGAGCAAAATAGCAGTAATGCTAAATAGTATAATCGTGATTTTTAAATTTGTCATATTGATCACGAAAGTTTTTAGTTTAATTTTTTGATGGGAAAATGTGAGGGTATTCTAATTTTATGTGAAAATTGGCTGCTTAAGGGGTATAGTTTTTTGCTATTTGTTGTTGTTGGGTAAGTTGCTCTATTAGTACTTCTCTTACCATATTGCAGGCTTGGCTAATTTTGGGGCTTGAAACGCTATAGTATACGGTTGAGCCTACTTTGCGAGTTTTAACTATTTGTCTTTGTCGTAATATTGCTAGGTGCTGCGATATGTTAGATTGATTAGCAGTTGTTGTTTGGGAAAGCTCTGTGACTGTTTTTTCGCCGTCTTTTAGAAGATGAAGTATAGCTAATCGTAGCGGGTGGGCTAGCGTTTTTGATATTTCGCTTTGTAGTTCGAAAATTGTCATGTCGAATTTTTCTGAAGCCAAGAAGTCATCTCCTGTATTCATATATTCTAACATTTACTCATCTTTTATGTTTATTGATTTCAAAAAGAAATGAAGGATTTAGTGGTAGCATGCTGGCTGTTTATTCTACTTCAATTTTTTGTATGAACTGGCCGTGCCAATTGTGGTACCATACTTGTCCAGTATAGCCGTTAATGCTTATCATTCCATATGGTACATCGTTATTTAGCACTTCAATGGTATAGTAGCCGTAGAATACTGTTACATCGCCTGTTGTGGTGGTAGGGTAGTAGGTGTTTAGATATTGTTGAGCATTGGCAGTTGCTTGGGTTACTGTAATAGTGGTAGGTGCTGTTGGTGTGCCAAATACGCCGCCAAGGATACCGCCGCGCATCATACCATATTTTGTGTTCCACATCATGTTAGGACCCATTTCGGGGTAGATAGCACCTGTGTACTTGTTGATTATTAGTTCAAAGGCGCCGTTGCCAGTGCTTTTCTCTTTTACCTGAATGTAGAAGTTGTTTGCGTATTCTTCAACCTCTTCAACTGTTAAATCGGGGTTGCCTATTGAGGTGATATAGTTGGTGGCAATTGTTGTTGCGGTTGTGATGTTTAATGGTAGATTTGTGTAAGTGTTAGGTGTGTTGTAGTTATTGCCATAGCCATAGTTGATGCCACCCTTCATTCCACCATATCCGCGGCCAAAGCAGCCTCCGCCAATCTGGAATGGAAAAACGGTCTGGTATGGTGCTATGGGTGCTGTATTTTGCGGGGGTGTTGTTGTCTGTGTCCCGTATGGTCCGTATCCGTGATTATAGTTGCCTCTGCCATGTCCGCCCCATCCGCCCATGTACGCTGTTGCTGTGGAAACTAGCAGTGTTGTTGCCAGTACTGCTACAACCAATAGGGTTGCAATTTTCCATGTTTTCATTTTTATTTCTCCATTATTTTGAATATACTAATATGCGCAGAGTGATATGTTAGTTGGCTGAAACGATACATGAAACAGTTTGAAACGGTTTTTTGAGAGGCGCGATTTGTTTTTCAAACACTCAACACACATCAGCATATTAGAATATTTGAATATACTGACTTATATGGGTTTCTAACAACCCAAACATAAACCAACAAACAAAAACACAAAACAACACTTGCCCCATCAAAATACAAAACACAGCCACCCCAAATAGCAAACCAAAAATCAATCACCTAAAACGGCATTCAAAAATTAAAACGAAAAAATAAAATATTTCTAAAAAGTTATTTGTTGACCAAACTGATTTAGAACCCAGCCAACCACGTTGCAAACTCTCAAATACAAGTCTATGAATCATCAACAGACATCATGGAAGCTAATTGTATTATATGTCAACAGGGAATGCATCACCAAACAGTTGGCGCCATCTATCAACGGACATCAATTTGCTTTGTGCACCCACTGCTTGGTGGCTTAAAATCCAGGATTTGTAAACCTCACCCATAAACTTGCAAAAGTTCGTGTAAGTCCAATTTTTTGCCACGTTTTTGTCTTTTGATCCAATTTCGCGGATAATCGGGGGAGCCTTCTGCAATTCTTTAAACGGTTTGTACTTGTTATGGGTGAACCATAGAAAGCCCTCTATAGCAGCAGGGACTGAATTAAAAACTGTATTTGTTGCGTAATCATAGATTAGGCATTCAAGAAGAAAAGAATCTGGCCGCCAAGCTTCATCCATTTTATGGGTGCGCCAATATTTTAGGGCTTTAACCAGTGGGTTATATAGACGATTTTTAGATTCATTCATTTCAACGCTTAATTGAATATGCCGATGAACATTAGAAGAAATCCAATTATGGCCACCTTTATCAGGTATTTTTAAAGAACCTTCTTCCACAATAGCAGGAATTATATTCAAATCTAACAAATTTAGTAAAATATGGACGGATTCGTTTTGGATAGTAACCACGTCAAAGGATTTTGAAAGAATCCGCCTTAGCTGAGAAAGGGAAGTATGTGGTTCCCAAAAACTTCTATTGTAATTCGCGACAACGACAACATCAACGGTTCTTGTTTGCCTAATGGCAGTACCTCGACCGTACGAACCATACAAAAAAGTACCTTTGAAATACTCTGCAAAATCACACCCCTGTAACTTAGAACGGAGAGTAGCATAGGCAGTTGACATTTCAGCTTTCTGGTCATTTGATAAGTCAATATTTAAAAGGAAAACTTGGAAATGCGCTGGAAGTTCCATCAGACCACCGCCTATTCTTTTGTTTTAGCATTGTTTTGATATCTTAATTGTGTTTAATCTCTCTTGTGCAAACAAGTGATTATTGAGCTCGCTCACATGGGCACAGAATTCGAAAACCATAACTTATGTCGTAATGGCTAAAAAATCTCAAAACTTTAGTCCCCATAACATTACGATTTGATGTGTCAATAGTTTTACAATAACTTTCGAGCTGTGAACACACACATTCTTAGCCGGTCCTATAACCGCTCTATTGATTCTTGGCACTATTTTTTACATGTTTATTGTTTTTAAACAAATTTTACATTTTACACTTGTTAATTATTAGTCTAAATCTATTGCATTACTTGCAGAGGAGCGTGCAGATATGTGCTGGCAACATTTTTATTCACGTTTATTTAATGGCAATGCATTTTTGACAAATTCCGTATACATCCATACGTTGCCCAGTTGGCTTGAACTTTGTGACCTCAGCGACCTTTTTTGTAATTTCTTTTATAGCCATATCATCCAAATCTTCGATGCGACCGCATTTCATGCAAATTAGGTTTATGTGGGGATTCATATAAGAATCAAAACGTGCTTGCCCTTTGGAAAAATTAATTTCTTGCACTAATTCTAGATCTCTAAGCACTTCTAAAGTTTTGTATACGGTGGCAAGACTTACAGTGGGATGGATTTTTTTAACCTCAGCATATACCTGTTGAGCTGAAGGGTGGGCTCTAGTGTTGAGTGCAATTCGGCAGATGGCTATTCTTTGGGGAGTTGCCTTGTAACCTTTATTTCGCAGTGCTTCAATTGCGGATGCTTCTAATTTAAGATAATCAGTCATACGAATTATTAGATAATAATAATTCTTAAATAAACCTTATGTTAATCCTTAAGCAGAAGTAGAGGAGATTTTCCAAGGTGAAAGAAAAACTCCTCACCATAATCAAGGAGTGGACTTATGTGAGTAACAAAAAAGAACTAACTAACCGAATGCCTAAGTCAAACAAGGATTGGTGGCCTAACCAGTTGAACCTCAATATTCTACACCAAAATTCTCCTTTATCCAATCCTATGGACAAAGACTTCAATTATGCTGATGAATTCAAGAAGCTCGATTTGGAAACGGTTAAAAAAGACCTTTATAAGCTGATGACTAACTCAAAGGATTGGTGGCCAGCCGATTACGGCCACTATGGAGGACTATTTATCCGCATGGCTTGGCATAGCGCAGGTACCTACCGCAAAGGAGACGGTCGGGGAGGCGCCGGTTCAGGTTCACAACGTTTTCCACCTCTTAGTAGCTGGCCTGATAACTGTAACCTCGATAAAGCACGTCGTTTGCTTTGGCCAATCAAACAAAAATATGGAAGGAAAATCTCTTGGGCTGACTTGATGGTACTTGCCGGCAACTGTGCACTAGAGTCAATGGGGCTAAAGACATTTGGTTTTGGTGGTGGACGCAAAGATGTTTGGGAACCAGAGGATATTTACTGGGGAGCTGAAAGCGATTGGCTTGGCGACAAACGTTACAGTGGCGATCGTGAACTTGAAAATCCCTTGGCGTCTGTTCAGATGGGCCTAATTTATGTGAACGCTGAAGGCCCAAATGGTCAACCCAGTGCAGTCGCTTCGGGTCGTGATGTTCGAGAAACTTTCGCACGTATGGGAATGAATGATGAGGAAACAGTTGCACTCATAGCTGGTGGGCATACATTTGGCAAATGCCACGGCGCAGCTAGTGCGTCCTATGTGGGGCCTCAACCAGAAGGTGCAGGTATTGAAGAACAATGTCTTGGCTGGAAGAGTAGCTTCGGTAACGGTAAAGGCGATGATACAATTACCAGTGGCATAGAAGGCTCATGGACTCCTAATCCGACCCAATGGGGCATGGAATATTTCCATATGCTGTTTGATTACGATTATGACTTGATAAAAAGCCCTGCCGGTGCTTGGCAGTGGGTACCAGTCAATCCAGATGAAAAAGACTTAGCACCTGCTGCTCACAACCCATCCAAACGTGTCACAACCATAATGACCACAGCAGACTTGTCGTTAAAAATGGATCCAATCTTTAGACCGATTGCTAAACGATTCTACGAGAACCCTGAGGAATTTGCAGACGCTTTTGCAAGGGCATGGTTCAAACTAACACACCGTGATATGGGTCCCCTTACACGTTATCTTGGCCCAGAAGTCCCAGCAGAAGAATTAATTTGGCAAGACCCATTACCAGCAGTCACTCATAAGCTAATTGATCAACAAGATATAGTAGACCTCAAAGGAAAAATTCTTGCTTTAGGCCTATCAGTCGCAGAATTAGTTTCAACTGCGTGGGCATCGGCATCTACATTTCGAGGCTCTGACAAACGCGGGGGTGCAAATGGAGCGCGCATCCGACTTGCGCCACAAAAAGACTGGGAAATTAACCAGCCAAATCAACTCAACAAAGTGCTAGAAAGCCTTGAGACAATTCAAAAGGAGTTCAACAGCGCACAATCAGACGGAAAGAAGGTTTCACTTGCTGACTTGATTGTCTTAGGTGGATGTGTCGGTATTGAACAGGCTGCAAAAAATGCCGGTTACAATATCACAGTGCCCTTCAAGCCAGGACGATCAGACGCACTACAAGAACAAACCGATGTCGAATCATTTGCCGTCCTTGAACCAGTTGCAGATGGATTCCGCAACTATCTAAAAACCAAATTTGCCGTATCAGCAGAGGAACTACTAATTGATCGAGCACAACTATTAACGCTAACCGCTCCTGAAATGACAGTTCTAATTGGAGGCATGCGCGTCTTAAATGCCAATTTCAAACAGTCCGAGCACGGCGTCTTTACCAAGCGACCAGAGACACTCACCAATGACTTCTTTGTAAACCTGCTTGACATGAACACCGTATGGAAGGCAACCTCGGAAGACAAAGAACTATTTGAGGGTCGTGATCGCACCACTGGCGAACTCAAATGGACAGGTACTCGCGTGGATCTAATCTTCGGGTCTAACGCTCAACTCAGAGCCATAGCAGAAGCATACGCATGTGAAGATTCCCATGAAAAATTCGCACACGATTTTGTAGCAGCATGGAATAAATTAATGAACCTAGACCGATTTGACATAACGTGGTCATAAAAAGAAAGCTATCGATGACAACAAGGCAAACACCAAATTCAATAATTGAAGCCTAAATTACATATAGCACAGTTGCAACATCGCTCATCACCCATTTTTCTTTAGTAAATAGGCAACATATCAAAAGCCTATTTGTAGTGAACCGAGAGAATTTGAACCCTTGGCTTCCGCGTTACGACATTATTAATTTCATATATCAAAGCGATAAAATAACCAAAGATTTAAAAGATCAGGAATAAGAAAAGTGCCCTAACCGTCTAGTAATAAGCTATACTACAAAAGGCCCAAAAAACAGACAAAAGAGTTAAACTAAGCCCGTTTGATTGGCAATTTTATCAGAAATTTTGTACCTACACCCACCTTGCTCTCAAAACTAATGCTGCCGCCTTGCGCTTCGACCAAACGTTTGACCACCGCCAACCCTAATCCTTGACCTTTAGCTTTGGTGGTAAACATAGGAGTGAAAATGTTAGCTTTCACTTTATCAGGTATGCCGACACCGGTGTCAGCGATAACTATGTTAATGCTGCTGTTTTCTTGGTATGCTGCGACTTCAAGTTGGCCACCGTTTGGCATAGCTTGAATGGCGTTGTTAATTAGGTTGGTTAATGCCCGCCTAGTAAAGGTGGGGTCGAGACTTATCGCTGGAAGAGGGTTAATGTTAAGTGTTAATTTTACGTTGTTAGGAAATGTGATTGTTTTGAATACATCCGCAACTATATTCGTCAAGTCCACGTGTTGAAATTCTGGGTTTAGCTGTCTGGAGTAATCTTGTAGGTCTGCTATTATTTTGTTAATGTACACTATGCCTTGCTCTATGCTGGCTAAACTTTCGTTAATGTTTTGTTTTGTTTCATTTTGGGGTATGTTGGCTAGTTCTGTTTTTATAAGGTATATTTCACCTGTCAACGATTGTAGTGGGTTGCGTATGTCGTGTCCTACCATGCCTGCTGTTTGCCCAATTGCGGCTAACCGGTCTTTTTCCTGAAGTTGCTTGGTACGTTCCGCCACTAATTCCTCGAGGTGCTTGCTGTATTGCCAGATTTTTTCTTGGTCACGTCTTCGCCGTGTGATATCTCTGACTCCGCCGATGAAGAGCACAGTTTTACCGCTACTGTCTTTTACTGCTTTAGCTGTATCTTTAACTATGATGTAGTTGCCGTTTTTGTGTCGAAAGCGATATTCGAGGATGTACTTGTCTATTTTTGGGTCTTGGATTGCAGCTTTTAGGGTAGCTATCACGTGCGGTACATCATTTGGGTGCATTTGGCTCAGTACCCAATCAACTGTATAGTCGACTTCGTCAAGTTTGTAACCAACAAGTTCTTCTGTTCCGCGAAGGATTTTTATTTTTCCTGTTTTAACTTCTGTTTCGTACACCATCACTTCGGCTGCTTCAGCAACAGCACGAAATCTTTCCTCGCTACGCCTTAGTGCCTCCTCTGCCTGCTTCTGCTCCGTCACATCCTGATCAACACCCACCACAACTTTAGCTTTCAGCTCAGCATCTACTTCAACTACTTGACGCTGGGAGCGAATCATACGAACTGATCCGTCACGGCGGATTATACGGTAATCAAAACTTTCCCTATGATTCAGGGGCGAATGCAGCATAACATCTACGTTCTTATTGGCGGAATCTAAATCATCTGGGTGAATAAAACCCACATATTCTTCCCACGAAAAACCTGCAGTTCGAGGTTCAATGCCAAAGACTCTAAACATTCCGGGAGACCAGATGGCTTCTGTCTGTGAGAGGTCAAGGGCCCAACTGCCAAAATTAGCGACCTCTTCAGCGAGAGCAAGCAGTTTAATGTTTTGATCCGATATTTCGCAGGGTGAGTTCTGCCGTGAGGCTTTTTGCTTTTTTGTTGACGATAACTGAGAATTAAAAATAGAGGCAGTCAAACACTTTTGCCTCATAAATAATTAAAATAAGATAGCTAATAAGACTTTTTAGGCAAAAAACAACAACTCGTTAACAGTAAAAATTTAGAAGTGGACCGAGGGGGATTTGAACCCCCGGCTTCCGCGTTGCGAACGCGGCGATCATACCAGACTGATCTACCGGCCCTTTGTTTTGCTCTTCAAGAATGGTTTTGAATATAGAATTTAGACGTTTCGGTGCTTAATGTCTTAGAAGCGATGAGTTAGTACTAATTATAATTCATCGGTTTTTACGCTTTTAGCGAGTTTTCCTTGTTTTAATGCTGGGTTAATTTTGTGATAACTTTTTTGTGGTTAAGAAAATTTTGTAAAGGTTGGGAAGGGCCTGTTTAAGGCGCCTAATGTATGTTTATGTATATTTTTTTGTTGTCTAATTCAGATTCGTGCCAGTCTGTTTGTTGTTCTTCATCTTTACTTTTGTGGAGGTATACTTTGTGGGTGCGGACTAATCCAGTCATTTCTTCTATGAAAGGCTTTAGTAGATTCATACTTTCTTCATCTAGTTGAGCAATGTGGACTGCGTCAAGTACGTCTGTTGGCATAAAACCTAGTTCTTTGCGTAGTGCTTGGACTCTGCGTGCAAGGTCGCGCATGATGCCTTCACCCATTAGTTGGTCATCGCGTTGTCCGCTGATAAATACTGATAGGTCAGCTTCTACTGCGCTTACCCATGCGGAGTTAGTTGTGGTGTTGGGGGCTATTGTGGAGTATTCTGCGTCTTTGATATTGACCATTTCTAGAAATAGGTCTTCTACAGATTCTAGTTGGCGGTGGGTGTTTTCTGGTGCAACTACTATTACTGTGCGTAGAGGCCAGCGACGTTTTAGCTTACCGGTTTGGCGTGCAGCGTTGACAAGTGAAACTGCCTTAAAGAGGGTCTCGAATGTGTCTTCTATAGCTTGGTTGCGTAGTGTCTTGTCTGGTTCTGGCCATTTCTCAAAGTTTACTGATTCAGGCAGCGTGGGGTTTAGTTTACGATATATATTTTGGTAAAGGGCTTCGCTGATGTAAGGGGTTACAGGGTTGAAAAGTAGCGTAATGGTTTTTAGCGAATGGTGAAGTATAGCGTAGATGGCTTGGCGGCGTTGGGCATTGCTAGTTTCATCGGTCCATAGTTCTTTGCGGATCATAGGTACGTAAAGTCGGCTTAGTGTTTCGATAACAAAGTCTTCGAGAATCAAGACAGCAGTGTTAAAATGACATGCTTCTAGTTCGTGGGTGTATTCTTCGATTTTGTTATGTAGTTTTGATAGTAGCCATTTGTCAGGGTTGGATAGTAATTTTTCTTCTGCTGCCCATTCAACTGTGTACTTGTTTGGTTCGAACTTGTCAAATTCAGCGTTTTGTAAGAAGAATCTGCTTAAATGGTAGAGTGTGGATAGGACCTGGTAGGTTCTACGGCTTAGTTCTTGGAGATCAAAGTTCATAGAATCGATTGGAGAACATTTGCGCATCATGTAGAATAGGCTTAGATCTGCACTAGTTGTTTAAAGTTGGTTGCTAGTTTCAACTACGTTACCTAAGCTCTTGCTCATCTTACGACCTTTCGAGTCTTGAGTAAGGCCTTGGAATAAGAATGCACGGTAAGGTGCTTCAGCTTTTCCTGTGCGTATGATATTTTCTAATAGTAACGAGTTTGCCCATCCGCGAGTCTGATCAATACCTTCGGTAAGAAAATCTGCAGGCACATAACGGGTAATTTGTTCGTCGGAAAATCGCGCATATGGGCTAGCACCGCTATTGTGCCAGGTGTCAAGTACGAAGTCTTCGCGACGCATTATACCGCCACATTTTGAACATACTAAGGTTACTCGGTCTACCCAGGGTTTGTGCAGTTCAAAATCTTCAGATATTGGCGTCTGAGAGAGACTGATAAGTTCAGCTTTGCTTGAGACAACATGCTTATGATTACATGCTTCACAGCTCCATACCGGTAAAGGAGTACCCCAGATACGTTCACGACTAATGCACCAAGGCTTACCTTCGCGTAAAAATGCTAGAAACCGGTTCTTTGGCTCTTCATAGTAGGTCTCAATTTTCTGTGCAGCTTCTAAGACTTTGGCATTAATCTTATCAGTTCGTAAGAAGTATTCTTTGCGGGCTAGCCAGACTATTTTGTGGTGACTTCTCCAGCAGGTGGGGTATTCGTGTTTAGTCTTTCCAATTTTGACAAGAGCATTACGACTGCGCAGTTCTTCAACGACTTGTTTATCGGCATCGCGTGCAAATATACCTGCGAAAACTCCAGCATCTTTGGTAAATCTTACACTATCATCAAATGGAGCAAAAATTGGCACACCGCGACGATTAGCGGCCCAGAAGTCATCTTCGCCATTACCAGGAGAAAGGTGGACCACACCTGTAGCGGTATTAACATCTACGAATTCTTCACCTATTACATGGTGAACTAGTGGATGTTTAGTTTCCAGCTCAGCTTGCTTGGGTATGATATCTTTTAATGGATACTCGTAAGCTTTTCCTTCGAGACTTTTACCCGATACAGATTCGATTATTGTATAGTTTTTTATTTCCAATTCAGCCATTACAGGTTCAACACGTTCTTTTACTAGGATCCATATTTCAGACCCGACTTGGACTTTGACATATTCTGCGTCAGGCTGAACAGCAAGCATAGTATCTGTAACTACAGTAAAGGGCATTGTAGTCCATACTAGAAAGTATTCGTTTTCACTACCGACTACTTTAAATTTGAAGTATAAGGAAGGATCTTCAACTTCTTTGTAGCTGCCTTCATAGCCGACTTCGGCGCTGCTTAGAGACGTTTGGCATCCGGGGCAGTATGGTACAACGTAGTGACCTTCTTCGAGCAACCCTTGGTCCCATGCACATTTTAGAATCTGCCATTCACGTTCAATATATTCATCTTTATAGGTCCAGTAGGCCTTATCTTGGTTGATGGCTATACCAAGGCGACTGTCTGCATCTAACCACATTTGATGATAACGCATGATAGCTTTCTTGCATTCAGCTATGAAGCGTTCCATTCCTACGCGCTCTAACATTTCACGTTTGTTTTTAACACCAAGAATTTTTTCAACTTCAAGCTCTACGGGTAATCCCTGACAGTCCCATCCTGCCCAAAAGGGTATATAGTAACCTTGCATGGTTTTCCAGCGATAACGAACATCTTTCATTATACGTCCACGTGCGTGACCGATATGGGGAATGCCGTTAAGCGTAGGCGGACCTTCCACATATCCAAGATACCCTTTTATGGTCGGATCATGCTCACGCTGCTCAAGCTTGTTACGTATATCATGCGTTACCCAAAATTCACGGACCAACTTTTCCAGATCCATTGGACGATAATCTGGTGGAAGAACATACTGTTGAGATTGAATCTGAGCTTTGTTTGCTTCAGAGTTGGAAACATCTGCCAAAGTAAATGCCTCGTACTACTGCCAAATACGTCATGTAGCGTATAAAAATGTACATGTTTAAACAGCACTTTTAAAGTAT
>CAYSWL010000050.1:0-15607 GCA_964434745.1 uncultured Candidatus Bathyarchaeia archaeon
GACAGCTACAACCAGCTTCAAAAAACTTAATCACAAAATCTTAATTTTAAATTATATTTGACATTAAATATTTGATTGAAGAATGTAAATAATAGCAGGATATTATACAAAAATCACTGACATAGTAAAATGCAGGTGTTTGCATACATGTTCAATTTAGAAAGTATCATAATTTTGAAGATTAGAAGGGTAAATATCAAGAAATGCTAATATTAAAAAGCTGAATTAGAAGAGTAAATACTAATTTTAAGACTTTTTGATCGAACCTTTTGTTATCTATATTAGTGTAATACGTGAATATGTTATTTGGTTTGATGTCGCAGGATTAACTATTCTGATTATGCGTATTTTGATTATTTTTTCCTGCGACATAGAGTGATTTTTTGGTGATTATTTAACGCCTAGTGGGAACTATGTTTTTGAATTGTTTTTGAAGTTTTGTTGCATTTGTTTTTGTCAATACTTTTTCTGAAACTGCACGAAAGTGAGTTACTTTTGAGACTCGGCGTTTAGTTAACCAGCCCATTCTGACTAGTTGATTGAGATAGTTGCTTTCAATTGCTCTGCATCGGCCTGTTAAGTTTGAAGTTTCAATTGCGCTACATTCGCCTTTAGATACTACTACCATATATGTTCGTCTAAGATGATCAGGCAAAGAGATAAGCTCTGATTCTGGTACTTCTATGGGCTTCGGGTTCCAACTGGCCATACTGTTTTCCAGGTCATCAAGGCGGCATCTGATGTTTTGCATCTCTTTAAATATCTTGTCGAATATCGATCGTCTAACCATTATTCTATTCCCTCATTCCCCTTATGCCAACCCTAAAAGGTTTTAGAAAATTTAATTATTGTTGTTAAAGGCAGTCTAATGATTAGTGAACTTAATTACTCAAGAAGAGAAGGAAACTTTGCACCTTAAGTGAATTACTTTGTGCCAAAAAAACATGCTTTGTACGTAAAGTTAATGCAATATTATTTATACACTGAGTCGTAACTACATGTTCTTTTAATATATCTTTTCCGACATGGCTTATTTAGAATTATTTTTTTATGAGGAATTTATGCAATATTGACGGTGATTAGTATAGACGTCTTAGTAAATTAATTTTAGTGTTTAACTGTTGCACAGAAAAACAGTGTACGTTCCCTTGCTTAAGGCTTAGATTTATAGAAAAAGTAATTGTAAGATGTATAAAACAGGTTAATTATCACAATTAAAATATGAAAAATGGTTCTTGTTTGTATAATTAACGCGGCTTAAAATAATGAAAAAATGAAGCGTATTGCTTTATAGAATAAAGGCGCCTATTGTTATTATAGGGAAAACCACTAAGATACCAAATAGAATTGCCGTTAAAACCATTATGCGAAGTGCCCGAGAGATATCTTCAGGAAATATATTTTCTCCGTCACCTAACTTGTAGTGACCACTTTTTTCTAGTTGTGTATTTAGTGCACCTGCCATTGCTGATATTGTCCAACCTGCATTAGGACTAGATGTTTTGTTTTTATCTCGCATTAAAATTCGCCATGAATTACGCCAATTATTGCCCAGTAGCATTGCAGAAATTACCATGAATACAGCTGTTAATCGTGTTGGAATATAATTAGTTAAGGTGTCCATTTTGGCAGAGAACCAGCCAATGTTTATGTTTTCTTTGTCCTTGTAGCCCACCATTGAGTCAAGTGTGTTAATTACACGGAAAGCAAAAGCACCTGGGACACCGAATAGTGCATAGAAGAAAAATGGAGAAGTTACACCATCAGTAGTTGACTCAGCTATAGATTCAACAGCTGCAGAAGTTATGTGACGTTTATCAAGTGTTTTAGGGTTTCTTCGCACAATATAGTAGAGCCATTTACGTGCATCGTCAATATCGCCGTCTTTGAGTGCTTTCTCAATGGGTATAGTATAATTTTGCATACATTTAAGAGCAAAAGTAGTTTTAAGCAGAATAGCTGAAGCGATTATGTAAGCAAACCAGCCTACTACGGGAATTATCCGGATAGCCCAAAGGCCTAGACCTACTGGAATAGCAAAGATACCTATAACGCTAACACAAAGTAATACGCCATTTGCCTTCTCAATGCGCGGATTTGAATTTTTAAGATGAGGCTTTAACCAGGATATTGTTTTTCCGATCCACACTGTTGGGTGTGCGTTATCAGGAATTTCTCCGAACACTACATCAATTAAGAATGCTATTATGAATATCAGTACCGCATCTGTGAGGAATGAAAGTTCGAATGTGAACATATGATTGTCATAGTGTCTTCTTTAAAGCGTCTAATAGCTTTTCGTTTTCTAAATGTGTCTTAACTGCAATACGAATATAGTATTCATCTAAACCAGCAAAGGAACTGCAGTCTCTGATAAGAATACCAAAGGTTAGTAGTTTGGTTTTTAACTCTGCAGCAGTAAAACCTGTTTGGCGGATATCAATAAGCATAAAGTTTGCGTCAGGTGGGTATATTTTTAAGGTTTTGAATTGTGACAACTCGGATAAAAGGAACTCTTTTTCTTGTTTTATAAGGTCTAAGGTCGTTTTAAGATGAGTTTTATCTTCTAAAGCTGCAACGGCTGCAGTTTGACCAAGACAGTTAACATTCCAAGGTATTTTGGCATTGGACAAAACTTTGATCACTTCTTCGCAGGCTATACCGTAACCTACACGCAGTCCAGTTAAACCGTAAAGTTTGGTAAACGAACGTAAGATAAACAAGTTAGGGTATTTGTTTATTTTTACTATAAATGAATATGCCGCATCATTATCGATGAACTCAAGGAAATCTTCGTCTAAAAAGACCATAATACTACGATTAAGCGCGGCTTCAATAATTTCTTCTATATTCTGAGTTGAGGATAGAGCGCTAGTAGGATTATTTGGGTTACACAGGAAAACAGCTTTAACATTTTCATTCATAGAATTTATGAAGTTTGCAGGGACAAAATGTAAATTTGAATCTAGTGACACATGCATAACTGTTGCCCCAGCCTTTTTCACAGCACCTTCGTACTCTCCAAATGAGGGGGCAGGCAATAGCACAAGATCACCTTTTTGTGTAAATGCTTCAGCAAAAAGGTAGATAAGTTCTGTTGACCCATTACCAACCACAATATTCTCTTGGTTAATATTACCATAGTGACATGCAAGAGCATTGCGTAATGTGGTAGATTCTGAATCTGGGTAAGCGGAAATTTCGTTAAGATCGCGCTTAATAGCTTCAATAGCTTTCTGAGAAGGCCCAATTGGTGTTACACTACTGCTGAAATCAATTATGTCTGCACGTTTGTATCCTGATTTGGTTGCCGCATCAAAAACGTCTGCACCATGAGCGCATGGTTTAAGATTTTTAAAACTGTCGCGCACTAGATTTAAAGTAGATTTCACCTTGTAACGCATCCCAAAGTTTCTTATGGTTTGTTAAATAAATTCATTATCAAAGGCATAAACGCGTTTCCTTGAAGCCGTTTTAAACTTCCTTTTAATGCAGCTTTTTCATTGTACTCAGTAACAGCATCTTGACAAAAGGGTCCTCCTGTAATTACAATAGGGACTGGATCAGCTGTATGTACACGCAACTTTGTAGAAGTAACATGATCGGATACCAACACTATCATTACCTCTGATAAGTCCACATTATCAATAATTCGTCCAACCATAGAATCAATTTTTTTAATAATAGATATTTTACCTAATATGTCACCATCATGACTTGCCTCGTCAGCTGCCTCTACATGCAATAACACAAAATCATAAGTTCTTAACGCTGTCAAAGCAGCATCTGCTTTAGCCAATACATCGGTATTTAACTCTCCAGTGGCACCTTTTACATCGATTACAGTCATACTACACAATTTGCCAATACCTTTAATCACACTTGCAGCAGCGACACATGCGGCACTCAAACCGTATTTTTGACTAAAAGGAGATAATACAGGTGTTAGTCCGCCACTCCAAGGTATTATGGCATTAGCTTCAGGTTCACCTTCTCGTTTACGCTTTAAATTTATTGGATGATTCTTAAGCAAAGTGTATGAAGCAGATGATACTTCGTTTAAAATTTCTGCTGTACGTAATGCCTCAATAGTTGAATCTTTTGGCCGTATAGCAGCAACAAGATCACCCCGCTTGGGCATGTGAGCATAAACATTTGGAGATAATCCTTCGCCTCTAAGCACTAAAGCGGCTTTGAAACCTAATGCTTGCCTAAATATAATTTGTACATCTGGATACTTTTTAAGTTTTATAGTTTGCAGAACTTTTGCAAGTTCTAAAGCGTCTGATCCAATTCTACCGGCGCGCTCATCTAATACTAAAAAGTCATTATTTATTGTGGCAAAATTACAGCGGAAAGCCAAATCACCTACACGTAATTCAATACCCGCACCTGCGGCTTCAAAAGGACCTCGCCCACCTTGTGAAATCTGTGGATCATAACCTAACAAAGATAAATGTGCGGCTTCAGTTCCAGGAACAACACCGGGTATAATAGGATCTAACAGCCCAGAGCATCCCTTTGAGGCTAATCGATGCATGTTCGTTGGGTTAGCGACCTCAAGCGGGGTTCGATTACCTATCTCCGCGATAGGTAAATCGGCCATACCATCACCTACTATTAGTATAACTCGCATATTATACACCTCTCAAAATGATTATTTGTAAATTTTTTATCGAGCAATCGATTCCCTCATTTTCTAAGAGGTGTCTCAGTTAGTTAAAACATGATATAAACATTTGGACGGATTGTCCAACCATAATCGCAGGAATAACTTAACATAATTAGTTACTAAACAATATTGATTAGCGTCAAAGCAAATAATATATTCTTCACATTTACGTTACATTTGTAGTGTGGCTATTTTGAAAGTTACTAACGTTCGTATTTCAGAAAAAATTCTCGCAGACGCAGATAAACTTGCTAAGAAACATGGATTAAACCGTTCAGAGATTATCCGCCAATCCTTAACTGTGTATTTGCATTTGATTGAAAATGTAGGCACCATACTACGCCCAATCGAATTTCGGGTTAAACCTTCACAAATTGGCTATATGCGGAGAGGAGACGTTTCTATTTTGAAAGTTCCCACAGGCCATGCAATAGTGATAGGTTCAACATCTTCTGGCGGAGTTGGACCCAAGGCTATGGATTCTCTTAAAGTACAAGGTCGAGTAGTGGGCAAATTTATGGCACGCGTTGCGCTAATGGATGTTGCTGCAACTGGCGCATTTCCACTTTTACTTTCAGCCACATTAGGTGTAGAAAAAGAACCAACAGGCCGCGAAATTCTCGATGGCATACGAACTGAGGCAATGGTTCTAGGACTAGAGCCAAACCAAGTTTTGATGGAAAATACTGAAGATAACTTTACTACAATACAAACAGGAGCAGGTTTAACAGTAGTTGGTTTTGCTAATGAAGACGAATTACGACTTGGAAAAACAATACCAGGAGACATAGTAGTTGCAATAGGTAAACCAAAGGTAGGCGAGGAAGTTATTCCCGCTGAAGTAAGAGGCGAAATTGCAGATTTACGAAATATCACAACATTAACACAAAAAAAATTCACCCATGACATTACAGCTGTAGGCTCTTTTGGCATTGCTTACGAGGCAAGAATGATGGCCTATGGGGTAGGCCGTCAAGTGAAGCTTATAGAAAATGCAGAGGTAGATTTGTTGAAAACAGCAGGACCAGCAACTGTAGTATTATGCACAATTGACCAAGAAAGACTTGAAGATCTGAAAGATTTGATCCAAAAACCAATTACAGTAGTAGGAGAAATTATGTAAAACCATTCTCTTAAAAACAATTATCCTAAATTATTAACATATAATAATGTAAAAGTCTACGAGACAATAATACTGAGTTCAAATTAACTTTGAATATCACAAAAAGCAAAGTTTACTACTATATCATTACATCAAACCACTAATAATAAAATAGGCTGTTGCAACAAGTGTCAATGCAAAGTATAGGTTTGGATTCTAAAAATTTTGCAGTTTTACTAATACAATAAGAGATAGAAAATACGAGATAATTAGTTCTTTTTAGTAGCTTTTTTCCACTCTTCGACCCATTTTGTGTTAGTCTCATCTTTGAACTGCAACTCTTCTGGGTCTTCAACCTGTTTTTTATGCTGTCTTTGTTGAGCTTTTTTAGACACAAATACCCCTCTATATTAAAGAATAACGTGATTTAGTATGCATATAAATTTTTAGCTACTAATATATACACAGGAAACTAGAAAACATAACTATTTTATTAAAAATAGGCTGTTTGCGGTTCGTCTTTGCGTCATTTAAAAAGAACTTTATGCGGGCAATTTATAAAATGTGCATACTTAAGAGTTAGTTACTTAACGAGTAAAGTAGGTGGTTTTCATTCTTAATTTGATTAAGAATGATAGATTTGTTTTTGTTTGATTAATTAGAGGCTATGGCCACAGTTACTCCATATTGTCGGGTTTTTTTAAGTATTAGGTGAGCATTTGGCCCAGCAGCTATTAGTGCTGCGCGTTCGCTTATTTCGTTGATTTCATTTTCTTTTTCGTCTTTGGATATAGAGGTAAGGTCGGGGTGTTTGAACTCTTTAAGTGCATCTGTACTAATGAGTTTAAGATTAAAGCCAAGTGTCAAGGAAGCATTTATCATACTTTGTAAATCCTGCATTACGCCTACTGAAGCTATATTGGCAACATTTTCTATGGGCACTTTCGCTGTTTTTAATGTTGAAGTAACAGCTCTTAGGATGTGGTCTGTGGTGACATCACTTTTTGCGGCAAGACCTATGGAGAACTGTTGTAACTTCAGAATGGTTACGGGTTTAACAAATCTTGCTACAGGCAGAGCCTCTTTAGTCACTATTGCACCTGCGTCATAACTGTTTACTATCGCTAATGCCTGTTCAGCTGTTTCAGCTTTTTTAATTTCGTACCCGATGACTTGCTCAGAAGAGATATTCATATCGCCTATATGTACTAAGGCAACACGATCACTGTTTGCGATTGCCGCATTTACAGCAGCTACGCTTTCAGGGTTAGCTATTGATAGATGTAGCCCTTTGGCAAGATCTTCTACACTTTGTTTTCCCAATATATCAGATGCAGTAGTTATTACTGGTGTGGCACCAATACCTTCAGCGATTATTGTGGCAAGCTCATTTGCACCACCGTAGTACCCTGATAGCATACTAATTACAAATTTTCCTGATGCATCTACACTAATAACGGCTGGGTCCACCAACTTATCTTCAAGATGTGGTGACACAGCACGGATGATTATTCCTGTTGCCATTACTGCCACAATTGCACTAATGTTATGATAGGTATTTTCAATAAAATCCTCTAGTTTTTGGTCAAAATGAGCAACACCTGCTTGCGCATATTTTTTGGGCGCATACACATTAGAGGATAAATTAAGCTTAGTTAGGGTATCTCTAATTTTTAATGCAGTTTCAACCCCGTTTCTTGTTATGGCAACTATAGCTATTCCTTTTGAGTACATCACACTACGCCTTACTAAAATTAGTAGACAAGGTTAGTCATAAATTTTGAGTAACCTAAAAGAGTAAAAACAACATAGAAAATATTCCACTATCACTTAAATTTGATATATTAAATGGATGAACTATCCAACTTAAATATTAGACATCTTTGTAGTTAACCAAAGAGCATCAGGGAATACCATTGAAACATAGAATTGGATTAGTTTACGTTCCAGGAGCATTACCTTGCTTTGAAACTTTTGGTAACTTGCCAACTGATATAGTAAATGAAGATGGACTTGTTGGAGACAAACCAGCTTCTGAAGCTTTAGATATGATAATTATTCCAGGAGGTAGCCTTGTTGAATCAGCAACAATAAAAGGTAAATTAGAACGCGAGATTCTACAAATGGCTGACTGTGGCAAGTTGGTTTTAGGAATTTGTGCGGGGTTTCAAGTACTTGCTAATGGTACAGACATTGGGCGTCTTTCTGCGGTGCCTATTGTTCGTAAAGGATTTGGCTTGCTAGATGCAGAGGTTTCACCATTAATATGTACAGACCAAGTTAGAGCCACTATCGTTGGGACAAGTCAACTTACTGATGCTATTGGTAAACAAGTATCAGGATTCCATTGTCATACTTATGGAAGAATTATTTATCATAAGAACGCTAAACCCATTCTTATATCGCACCCAAAAAGGGTAGATTACTTTAAAGAAGCATCTGAACTTGTTTCAGGGATATCCAATCTGAAAGGTAATGTTATTGGTGTTTTTCCACATGCACTTCTTGATCAGAACTCGCTAATTATTGAAGGCATCTCCAAATCACTTAGCATAAGTGGTGAAGAGCTTGTTGAAATTAGGGCTGCAAATACCAAATTGCAGGCACAGATGAAAAGAGAAATTGGAATTGCTACGGGCATCACACCTAAATCGAAAAATTATGTTCAACCTAAAGAAGCACGCATTTTGTTGATTACAGCTTTAGGTAGTGAATCGGGTAAAACATTCGTAACTACAGGTCTTGCAGGTGTGCTTAAGAAGCAGGGTGTAAATGTCGGCGTTGTAAAGGTTGGAGGGGATATCCGCGACGCAGTACCAGCACTATATTTGATTAAAGAGCCTATGCAAAGCTATTCATCAATAAAGATAGGTCAAAGTGGATGGGAGTATGCTTTGGAAGCTGTTAGAAGGGCAAGTATGGAGTATGAGTTTGTGATAATTGAAGGAGCAATGAGTGCATTTACTGGCATGTTGCATACACTTGGGCAAAGACCATTCTCAACTGCTGAGATTGCGGCAGCGCTTGGTGTACCTACTGTAGTAGTTGCAGGTTGTAGTAAAGAAGGTATTGAAGGCGGTGTAATAAGTACATTAAACTACGTTAAGATGCTAAAAAGTCTTGGAGTACAAACAGCAGGTGTTATACTTAACAAGGTACATGTAAGTTATCTTAATGAAGAAATTAGGCAAGTAATTTGGCAGGCATTCAAGAATGCAGGGGTCGAATTGCTTGGAATGGTTCCACGTGTTGATGTTGAAGGGAGAGGTGCAATGCCTGAGATTGAAATTAAATATGAGGAATTTGGGGCCAAAGCTATTGAAACTATAGAAGGTTCTGTTGCTCTCGACAAAGTAATGAACATAGCAGCGCCCGCTGCGCCAGCTTGTGTGGATTATGAGGAAATAGTTGAAAAATTCAAAAAAGCACTTTCCACAGAATATACCCAGATAATATAATCATGCATGATAATACCATAAAGTAGGGAAGCAAATTACCAAACAAGTTGTGAGCAGGCAATAAAATATATCAAAAATTTTTAGCGATATTTTTCAGGGTAACGAGTTTATATATATGGCATAAGAAGAGGCAATAGTTGGAAATGCTAATTGTTAGATGATTTTGGGATTGTGGATACACGTTAGATTGGGTGGTTATGTAGTTTGTTGTGTTTTAATTAAGAGAGCTACTCATTTATGATTAGCTACACTTATTAGTAGCTACTCATTTTTGGGAACAATTGAAGGGTTCAAATCAAATGGATGCTAATAACATTTTTAAGCTCACCCGCAGGCAATTCGTAACTTCAGTAATTTTAGGAACTACCGCCGGCGTAATAGCTACACTGGCAGAAAGAGTAGATGCACTAGCAACTGGAGGAAGCGCAACACCATTTGGGTACATAAACACTTACATGTGGATTTTAGTGTCAGCTGTCTTATTTGGAACAATGGGAGCCATAATAACTACTGAAGTTCAAGCAATAATTGGGTTAATCACTTATGCGAACCCTCTTTCCTGGCTTTGGCCATTTATTAATCTAATTTTTGCTATAGGTGTAGGACTTACTTTATGGGGCTTAATGAAGATAAAAACAGATGCAAGCATTAGAAGTAAACTTGTTTTAATGAGTATTACATGTGCGCTTTTGAACATACCTTTCGTATACATTGTAATTGTTTTAGTTCTTGGTTTACCAGCTACAGTTTACCTTTGGTTGCTACCTTTCTATATAGTACTTCAGCTTATTCCAGCTACAATACTTGCATACGCCGTTGTTAGGGTTATCTTGCGAGCCAAAATTTTAGATATAGAAAATTTGAAAGGGAAGCTATAATGATAAAAAATGCTACTTTGTCAACAGTAGTTGAATTACGCAGCATACTTAATCGACTTGGTACCAAAAAAAACCTTACTGCTGAAGAGGCTCAATTCGTAGCGAACAAGGTCTTTGAAGATTTGAAAAATAATAGTTCAGAGAGTCTTTCTAACATGATTGCATTATTTGGCGGATTAACCACAAAAGGTGTCACTGTTGAAGAACTCACAGGCATAGCTAGCGCAATAGAAGCGACTAAAAATCACATGTTTTGTTTTGACGTTAAAGAGCCGTTAGTCACTGCTGGAGGAACAGGCGGAGACACTATTCCAACAATAAATGTTACTACACCTGCAATCATCGTTGCCGCAGCAGCTGGAGCATATGCATTAAAAAGCGGTGCAGGAGCATTCTCTTCTAAAACAGGCTCTTCGGATTTGGCACAAGAATTAGGAATAAACATTAAATCACCACCTGGAATCGTTAAAGATTGCGTGGAACAAATTAGAGTTACTGCTTGGGCTTCTGAATGTATCTACCCGTGGATGAATCCCCTTATTGAATTAGGCTCAAAAAAGCAGACTAAAACGGTAATGCCTTTGCTTTATTCACTTAGGCTATCCATAGCTTCGGGATTGAATCCATTTTCACTTAAACGCCAAGTACGAGGAGTAAGCAAACCGGTAACTCAAACAATTGCACAAGTACTATCAAATTGTGATTACGAAAAAGCACTAGTAGTGGTAGGTTATGGTAAAGATGAGAATACACGTATTGATGAAGTCTCCAACTTGGGCAAAACTGTAATCTCTGAAGTAAAGTCAAATAAAAAGGTAGAAACATATCAAATTTACCCTGAAGATCTTAGTGTTACAAGAGGAAATATTAATGAAATAATCAGCCAAGACAGTCATATAAAAAACGCCAAAGTAGCAGCCAACATTCTATCAGGTAAAGATAAGAGTTCACGATTGGACTTAGTCTTAATGAATGCCTCTGCAATCTTATACACCGCAGATAAGGTTAAGACTCTAAAAGATGGCTACGAACTAGCTATGCAGGCAGTTAACGAAGGCAAAGCCATTGAAAAACTTTGGAGCTTAATAATATTAAGCAAAGGACAACCACACAAACTAAAAGCCATTATGGATTTTCATGATAATCAAATCTAAGGAGATAAGAGCATAACTAAAGATAAAGAAAAGATATCAATTGAGTTTAGAACTGAGAAATTTAATAAACTTAAAACCGCGAAGGCCTTATTTGAAGATGATATTAAAAAAGTTGTGGAGATAGACGAATTTATTGATGTTCTTGTAGAAGCATTCTTGAAGTACCGCAATGCAAGAGGCACTTCGGAAAGCACTTTACTACAAAAAATAGCTGAAAAATAAAGCCTAACATTTTACTGTGAACCAAAGTACAATAATATCGTCTATATGGTCTACGTTTTTTAGTTTTAAAGGTACAGCTTCTTTAGCAGTTAGGAAACCATCACCGTCTACAAGTGTTGGAGCAGTCCTCCCACCCCAAACGTATGGTAAAACCCATACAAACATTTGGTTAACAAGGTGTTCTTTGAAAAAGCTCCATCGAACTTCGCTACCACCTTCAACTAAAACCTTCTTTACGCCTCGCAAAGACAATTCTTTTAAAAGTACATTCAAATCAATTTGATCAGATAGCCCTGTTATGAAAACTTCAACTTTTTTGTTTTTGATAGCATCTATTTTTGTTTTAAGAGCGTTTTGGCTTACAACTATTAGAGTTTGTGCTTCACTGCTGTTTAGAACTTTAGCATTAAGAGGTGTACGTGCATTACTATCTAGCACTACACGTAAGGGATTTTTTCCGTTAACTTCACGCACAGTCAAAGATGGGTCATCAGCAATTACTGTTTCAACACCAACAATGACTGCATCAACTTCAGAACGTATTTTATGCAGTACTTTTTGATGCATAGATGTCATAAAAGGCGTAAATATACGGCCAACTCTGTTTGCTGGAGCTACTTTACCGTCGATACTCATAAATCCGCCTACAATAACATCCAAATCCGTCAACTCCTGGTCAGCAAATTATACTGTAGTGCATTGCGTAGCTTTAACTATATCAGTAACTTTACCTATCATAATTTAACTAAAAATAATATTGCTTACCTAAAGGGAACCATATTGAATACGGCCACTAAAGCATCTATGCCAGTAGATATAAAATTCATGAAAAATACCCCGAACAAAAAAGAGGCGGTTAAGGCAATACTGTTTGACATGGATGGGGTATTAGTGGATGTTACTAATTCTTACCGAAAGGCCATTCAAGAAACAGTTGGCGTCTTTACAGGAAAAAAAGCAATACTTAAAGAAATTCAAGACCTAAAACAGCAAGGAGGCTACAACAACGACTGGGACCTTACCGAAACCATCATTAACAGCAGAGGTAAAACGCCGTCAAAAAAAGAGATCATCGAGAAATTCCAGCAGTTTTACCTTGGATGTGAAGGAAAAAAAGGCCTAATTGAGAACGAGAAGTGGCTACTTTCGGTCGAACTTTTAGAAAAGCTTAGAAGTAAATATATTCTGGGCATAGTGACTGGAAGACCCCGGCAGGAAGCACACTATATTCTAGAGAAATATCAAGTCAAAAGCTTCTTTAATGTAGTTATAGCCATGGAAGATTACCCGGCAGAGAAAGCTAAACCTGATCCGTTACCAATCGAAATTGCACTTAACAAACTTGGTAATCCCCAAGCAATTTATGTAGGTGATAGCGTTGATGATATAATTGCCGCAAAACGAGCCTGTGTAAAACCTGTCGGCTGCATACCACCAAACACTGATATTCATAAATTAAAAAATCTACTTCAAATGCAAGGTGCAGAAATTATTCTTGATAACATCAATGACCTAAACCATATTCTCCTCCTCTAAATATTGAACTATAGGTAAAGTAAGTATTGCGCATATCATTTGGAGCAAAGATTTGGAAATAATTTGAGTTTCTTAGATAGCTTGTTATAAGGTTTTTATCTTTTAGTCTATAAACTCTTGTTTGCTTCCAAAAAAGTACTTTTGTAAGCTATTTTTGAATATATCTAAATTTGCTCAACATAATGAAGCGACACATAAGACAACAGAAACGTTAAGTATGTCCAAGCTTGAGAACATCTGTTTTATCCTTCTACTTTTATAAATAAACAAAACCATATTATTAACTTACTTTAATAGCTAAATCTGATACAAGGCAGCACGCTTATAGATTGAATTTTTCCGGAAATTTTTGAGTCTAATTTGGTTATGGTTAAGTTATACCCAAGAGTTGCGTTTATGAATAGCTTTTCTTTTCCACGATAGCAAAACAGTTGATAATGATATGATTAAGATCACATCTATAACCCACCTTAGCGTTGAGGCAGCCACTATTTCAGCATTTAACGTAGCCACTCCAACACCTATAAGAGCAGCAGAAGGTACAAGCGCAAGAGCGATTAGGACTCCCGAGGTCAAGGTAGTTTTTCTGCTCGCTACTAGTATCGCTCCTGCAATGCTAGCAGCTATGCTTATTGTGATCGATTCAGGGGTTATGCTTGTCCAATAGGAAAAAAGTGAAAAAGAAGGTAAATACGTTGATTTTTCTCCCAGCGGATTGATATTAATAGCTACTAAAAACAAAGTGGCAATTACTGAACCTATTATTATCACTATGTATCCTTTTAGAGCACTCATTATGCCTCTTTTCCAAGAATTATTTCTGCTCACTATTCCCAATCCTATGCGCACAAATGGAAGAAAACCAGGTGCAATTATCATTGCTCCAATTACAGTATGCAAACTATTAGTGGCTATACCTATAGCTGCAATAATCCCTGATGTAAACATTAAACCTAAAACGTTTTTTGTAGGGTTACTTTCTTTTGCGATTTCTTGTTCCATTTCTTCCCAATTTGCTTCACTTGAATCCTCAGCAATTTGCTTTGCAAACTTTGTAGAAGTCACACTCGACAGTTCACTTGTAGTAATTATCATATCTTCTATACCCAAGCTACCTAAAAGCAGCATCAAATCATTCTCATGTGAATCTAGAATAGTTATCTCAATAACATCTGCTTGTCCACCATTTGAAACACCATAATAAACATTGACACTAATTACCCCTTCTTGGCTCTGAATCCTACTCACAAGCAAATCTGTTCGGCTCTTATCTAAATTTATACTAACCAATCTGGGCATAAAATCATCTTCAAAACAATGCTGTAAAACAAATCTGCAAGGCTACGCCTAATAATCAACTACGATTTTGCTTTATTTTATACTTTCCATACATAAATTTGACTAAAAGGATCGTATATAACCTCAAATGTATCCTATCTCAAGAAGTACATCATATGCCCATTTTGCACATTTTCAGTTACTTTTAATGCTTAAGGTTAGCTTGGAACAGCGATCACACCAAAAAATGCAATCCATACAATAGGAACTTTAATCTTTCAGCACATAACATAGAGCCATCTAAATGCTCAAAAACGAAGCTAAAAAAGGAAAAAGCACAATACTTTTTCTTATATATGGTGGCGGGTCCGATGAGAGATGCTCAAATTATTAAGCACATCCTACAAGGTAAATAATTTTCACTCTAGCTATGCGCGGGCACATCCAGTAAGATTTGACCCCGATGACCAGAACCGGTCATTGCTTGCACTTTTAGCCAAAGTAAAAACCATTTTAGCGCGCTTAGGGACAAAACAACGTACTAAATGTTAGACAGCTAAGTAAACGTTCCTTCAATAAATCTGCTGATAAACAATTTTCTTTTGTCAAAGAATTCTGACAATAACTAATTTATGCACCCAACCTTGAAATAAACATATGAGAACACGTCTCCTTGAGTATCTTGTTCTTTTCTTTCTGCTTGGATTAGTTTTTCTTCCTTCAGTTTCTGCTCAAGCATTAGTTGACGACCCCAAGATCTTCATTATGGAAGACGGAACCATAGTAGGAACAAACAACATCCAAAAAACGGGCAACCTATATACGTTCACTAACAACGTAACTGGAGCTCTGCAAATCCAGACTGGAAACATTGTAATTGATGGGGCAGGGTTCACTTTAACTGGTGGACGAAACAGAGGCATCGTCTTTGGGGGCGCACAAGGAGTGACCGTTAAAAACCTACGCGTAACACTCGAAGGCGGATATGTTATCGATTTACGAGATGCTGTTAACTGTATGCTAGAAAATAACACGTTAATTGGAACACCTAGACTTATACCTGATTTACCTCCTGGTCCACTCATCGGGCCAATAGCAATCAACTTTCTACATTCCCAGAATATTACCTTAAAAAATAATACCATAATCAACTTTTCCTCTGCTCTCTCCTTGGAATGGTCGAGCGGCCATACGATTGTGGGAAACCGTTTAATCGATGGTATAGCAGGCATTAATCTGGTAAATACGACCGACTGTTTTTTTAGGGATAATCGCATGGTTAACTGTAGCTTTTCGGTACGCTCTTA
>CAYSWL010000051.1:0-15536 GCA_964434745.1 uncultured Candidatus Bathyarchaeia archaeon
AATGAAATATGCGTCATAGACGTCTCTGCCCTTGCTTCGTTCCATCAGCGCTCTAAGTTTTGTCGAAGTTAACTCTTCTAGGGTGTATGTAGTAACCTCTGCGTTACCTTCAGGTGTTCTCAATTGCTTTTTAACCGATGGAAGAATAGGGAAACGTTCAACATGGGAAATTTCTATTTTGAGGCTTCTTGGGACCTGCAAGGGTTTTGTATCTTGCCTTTATCGTTGTTTGCTCATACCGGTGCTTTGAGTGGGTAATGCATTCCTCGTCATGTTTTTCTAAAATTTTGCAGATATGCTCCCTGACGGCTTTTCTTTCTTTTAAGACCGCTTCTTTTTCGCCAATGTGGTTAAAGTCTAAGTCAACAGAAAGTCTGGAGGTCTCGTTTAGGTACAGCTTGTTTATGGCCGTGCCGCCTTTCATATAGAGCCGCTCTGCCAAAAAGTTGTCAGCGTATATTGCCTCAAGTATCTTGACCAAACGATAGTCCAGTTCTGTAAATAGCATATCTGAAAGTTCTTGTTCGTCTGCCCAAGTTTTGAGGTCATGGTTGGTTATTTTTAGCAATTACTTGTATCCCCTTGTGAGCGTTATATTTCAAGCTGCCCTGCATTGTTAATTATGCCCCATTTCTTTGATAACTTGCCCTCCTTAGGCGCTTTGAGATCTAATGGGTAAATTTTAGAGCCAGTTAACAAGGTGAGGTCATTGATGAGTTCTTGGTCTACTTGGATCTTTTTTCGTTCGGCTAAAAGTTCTATAATAAAGCCCATTCTTTGAGCGAGTGCATGGCTCTCATATTTTTCCACGTGTAGACCTATCTTATGCCAGTATATCCTTTTAGTTTCAGTTGCGTTTGCAATGATGCGGATGACTTCAGCGGCACCACCGCATAAGTCCTGTCTATTGACGCAATCAACTATTGTTTTTTCCAAGTCCGAAACGTTAAGGAAAGTATCAGAGTATCTGACATTGCTATATCCAAAGAATCGGGATTTTTTTAGTTTGACAAAACAAATACGAATGTTTCCTACATTGATTGACCTTAATTGTTTAGGCACTGCTACTATAGTTTTAAAAGGTATTTGCTCGGTTAACCCGTGAAAATGAGCTGCACTCAAGTAGGCTACGTAGTAGTCAACGCCCTTCATTAATTCGCTAACTAAAACCAATGGGTCAGCAACATAGCTCTTTCTTCGATACAACACATCCGCAGGGACTATTGCATACTTGCCTTTGCCGATTCTTTGGGCCGCCCCATGACTTGCAAGTTTAGATAGAATATTTTTCGCCCAGACATATGAGACATTGAGACTAGATTGAAGGTCTTCTGCGCTTGCCATAATTTTTCCTCGTCTCAGAAGAGCGAAGTATGCATTTTGCTCAACAGGGCTTAACTTAATTTCAACGGCTTTTTCGACTTGATTATTGGTAATATCATTTGGATTGATGCCTAAGTCGGCGAGGGTTTCAACCTCGATATTAATCTTCTTTAAGGTCTCTTTTAGTTCTGGCTTTATGCCCTCGCAGATGAGTATGACTTTTGCATTTGGATAAACTTTAGACAGGCGTGCTTTTGCTTCGACAACCTGGCCTATGCTTAACCGGTTACATTTGGACGCTTTTACTTCAAAAAAATAATCGGTACCATTCGGTCCTTTTGCATGTATGTCAAAATTGTAATCAGCAAATCGCTTATTCTTGTCTATTAATTTGTAGTTTGGGAAGAAACGAGGCAGATTGTCTGCTATGTATTTCTCAAGTATTTCTCCCTTTGAGAGACTATTAGTCGAAAAATTTTGACTATTCATATGCATTGCGCACTTGGTATTAGGTGCGTAAGGCATATTAAAAGTTTTAAGTCAATTTTGTTCTGTTTGTTTCTGATTGAAGCGAAGATCAGGGGTCGGATAAAAAGGAAAATGCCTGATGATTTGGATGGAGGACAGTTTGTTTTTTAGCCTTTTTGCCCTTTATTTATTTTCTCCATCATTTTAGGAAGGATTCTATGAAGGCTTCTTTCTGTTGGTACGCCAGTTTTTCATAGCCCTCGATTAGGCTGTTGATTAGCGCTCGATATACTTGCGTGACTTGTTTGAGCTTGAACTCGATTATCTCATGCGTAAAAGTGGCTAGCGCATCAGTTTGCCGTTGGTCGTAGATGTAAATAGCGCCGTGTTTTATTTCTCCGTGAATGGACTTGCTTGGATCGGGCGTCCGGTGACAATAAGGGGGATACCTAGCCGATCTAAAGTTTGGCTGCTTCGTTTACAAAGTCTTTTCTCATCTTGTCATCGTGTCAGCGATTTCTTGAACTGTCGTTGGATAGTTGGCGGCATATTTCTTGATTTTTTCGCTTGATCTGCTTCTTGCCCATTCTGAAACATCAAGGACTATTTTGTCTTTCGGGACACTGTTATATCGCCAAATGTAAATAAAATATAGTATTGTTTTTTCTGGATCTTAGTATTTGAGGTTATTTTCAATTATCCCAAACTCTAGAAGCTTTGGAGTAAGCTTTACGAATCTGAACTTATATCCAGCTATATTAATCGGCTTTGTCCTTAGCAGTTTATCATTAACCACATAGTCCACCGTAAAGCTCTCATGCGTTATATTGTTAAATTTTAGCGCCGTGTACAAGCCGAAATACCAGTTTTTAACGCCTTTAAGTTCTAGGCCTTTGGCAGCGAGTTCCAGATGGTTGTATTTAGCTCTGCCAAGCTTGATTTCGTCTAGGGATTTGACGTAAAATATGCCTTTGAAAATTCGGATAAGGTACCCTCTGGAGACATAATATTTGATTGTCTTCTCATAGTTCAGGGTCAATGTTTTGCAGTAGCGCTTGAGTTCTTCTGAGGTTATGAATTCCTTTTTGTCTATTCGAAGTTTCTTCAGGAGGATACTTGACTTTATCATTTATGTCGCAAGGTCGCATTTTATGTGATATTGTGATTTAAACTATAAAGTCACATTTAGGCTTTTAAAGAAGACAAGTCGAGCAAGACCAGAAATCGCAGATAAAGCGGTGCTCTTTTTCAGTTTTGAACCGCTATTTAGTACTATCCATATCAAAGTGCTCATTCCAAGTTTTTCGCTCAATGAGCGTACGGGACTTTTAATGCTCGGCAATCTACACGAAGCAACCGTAGAAAAGCAACTTTTAAAAAGCATGAACTTTTCCCACGCCTTCCGATGGGTTTGGATGCTATTGGACGGAAAAAATGCCCCATTAAAGGGTGTTTTACCCGAAAGTTGCGCTTGAAGGCTTGAGTAAGCAGCTGTTGGGTAACTATTTTGTAAAGCTCTACCGATAGGGGTGGATGAACAAGGGCAAGTAAACCGAATGGCTAAGGACTTAGAAGGTTACCTCGAAGGACTTGGGTTTAAAACCATTGAAACACATTTAGTCTTCATTCACAAGATCCCTTATCGAGAAATAATTGATTTTATCAGACAGATTGCGGATTCTTAGGTACTGAGCGTACGCCTCGTTAAATATTAACGAGTAAATGTCGAGGCAACTATCTAGTTGATTGATGGTTTTGGCATTGACCAAGCCTTGCCCCGAACATCGCTTTTAATAATTTTAACTATTTCATCACGTAGATCGTCTGGAGGGCGGTAACGGCCACGCGCGCTTGGATGATTAGTCACGATTATTCTTCTGTCGCCATCTTGTAAGTTCTCAAGATAGAAAGCCGTGTTCTTGAATTTAGTTAACGCTCTTTCGGGCTCAAACTTTAGAAAAGCTCTTGCTAAACCATTGTTCTCAGAACCCGCAAAAATAATTACGTTTCGGGCATCTATCTCTTCAATTTCACGATATATCCATTGCGCAGTCGTAATGCAGTTATTAATAACTTTTTTATTTCTCTGATACGTTGAATTATTAAGTGTTATTTTATCTTCTTTCTCATCTTTTCGAGGTCTGACTTGGCACTTGAGAAAATTTGAATAAGCCATGTGATATAATGCTTCGTTATCTTTAATTTCTTGATTGTTTGGCTTTTCACCCTCAAGGTTAATTGAAATATTAATTACCCATTTCCAAAAATTACTTTCGCTATTCTCTTTGATAATATGGCCCCAGAATTCTTCATCTAGCGAATCGTCGTCGTCAATTCTCAGGAACGGTCCATAATCGACTTCAAGCTTTGGATTTTCCTTACCTCTGGGGTTATTCCCAAAACTCTCGCTTCCAACAAACAATAGGCGATATTTACTAAAGAAGAACGATCCAATGTATGGAAATGGTTGCGGGAAGGAAACGGCATGACTGCGCAGAAGATCAGTACAGCAGTTCTTACACATCTCACCATTAAAATTGACTTGACTATTACCTTTGTAAATTCTATCCCATAACTTCTTCAACCATACATTCATTATTGAGGTAATTTTCCATCCTAGAAAAGATAAGTTGTTGGAGTTCTGGTTGGTCAAAAGTGTGCGTATCAGGGATTCCCAGAACTTGAATTTTCCCAGAGCTTAAAGGGTCAATCTTGATTAATGCCTGCTTATGTTTTTCTTCTATGGCAAAAATTATATCAGTCCATTGAATCAAATCGTTTGTAACCACATTTCGTGCCACGTTGGATATACCAGCGGACCTTACTTCTAAGCCTTCTTTTCCATGGAACATTTCTTCAGCTGTAGGGCTTCGATCTATGTTTTCCGTACACACGAATAGCCATCTTTTCTTAGACATAACCAAGCCTCGAGATTGGTTAATGCGATTCTCTCATTGTGCTAAAATAATTTTCTGCCCTTTGCTTAGTCATGATTTTCCTAGCTTCAGGTTAAAGGAAACAATAAAGCCTGCAAAAGGACCTGCGTTTACCTCAGGTCAAGTGTCCGCTTTGTGAGAATGTTGATTGTTATTCTGAAACGGTTTTTTTGCTTTCTCTATCTATCTCTTCTAAAATACAGATGGGCGTGTTTGTTAGGTCGCTGCATCTTTCTGGCTTTCTCTTTTGTAACTGGTAGAAGCCGTACCTTAAGCGCATAAATTAAAGTTGCTTTTTTTGCTGCTGTTGCCATCAATAAGTAAGGCGAGGATTTTCTTTTTAACTCTGTTCACATTCAAGCTCTTCTATCCCTTGGGTTTCTTTGATGACCTCTATCATTTTGGGTAGAAAATCGATAAACCATTCTTTTTCCACATAAACCGACCTTTCAAGAACTTCACTTCAAGAATTAATCATAATGCTCTACTGTTTGAAAACTTCCCATTCTTCTATTGCCGGCTATAACGGTTTTTATTTTAGCTACTGAAGGATTTGCTCCATGAATTCTATTTGAAGCTTTCTTATGGGTTCTTTTCTCATTTTTTGCTGCCTTCTTGGGGTGAATAACTATACAAACAACCGAGCTTATGTAGTTACTCACCCACTACCGTCCGAGTAACTCTGAGTTGTCATCCCTTTTAGGTCAAATAAATGCCTTCTCTTCATCCGGCAATCAACAATAGCAACTGCATAGATAAAAGGGTTCAACAGTACGGGTACTTTTGTAATGGTTGTGTGCATAATTTTTAATGCACAATTATCTTACCTAGAATTGGTTTGCATGAATTCAAATATTGATCCTAGCTTGATTGCTGTTTGTGGTATGAATTGCACGCTTTGTTCGAGTTATTTAGCTTTGAAAAATGATTTGAAAAGTAAAGGAATGAAAATGCCCTATTGTGCAGGATGTAGGCTGAAAAATAAGAACTGCTCTTTTTTAAAAAAACACTGTACAAAGTTATCTGCAAATGAGGTTAGCTTCTGTTTTGAGTGTGCTAGTTTTCCATGTGAAAATCTGAAAAAAATTGATTCCCAATATGCTCAACGTTACCATATGAGCATGATCAAAAATCTGCAGTTTATTAAAGCCAATGGTTTAGAAAAATTCATTGATCAGCAAATGCAGACTTGGAAATGCCCAACTTGTAATGGATTAATCTGTTGCCATAATGGTTTATGTTACAGTTGCCAACTACAGACCTTAAAGAATAAAGAACAAAAATATCGCTGGTAATCATCAAGACCATTATTGTTATATTCCTATTCTATCTCATAAAAATTTGCGTACTATGTAGTTAGTTATTAGTGTAAAAAGTAGTACGTTTGTTTACAGAAAAATTCAAAAACGTAATAAACTGATAGTGAAAGGTGGGGTAGCTGGATATGTGCTCTGCTAGGTCTTTGGCTGCAGTGTGTCTAATTGTTCTGCTTGTATTTTCTTTTACTGCTGTAGTTGAAAAGAGTATCGTGGCGGCAAAATCTGGTTTGCCTATTGATTTGTTAACTTGCTCAAGTGGGCTGTCTTTTTGGGGTTTTTCAAATTATCATATTACTCTTGCCGAACGTGGGTTTTTATCTGATAATACGACGCGAATGAGTATTTTTAGCTTTATTGGTTCTAATCCTGGTATACAGTTCCGTGCAATATGTAGCGGTCTTGGTTTGAGTGTTGGTGTTGTTCAATTTCATTTAGGTATTCTTGAAAAGAAAGGTGTAATAACTTCTTTATGTGTGGGTAAGTATAAGCGGTTCTTTGTTTCTGGAAAGTTTTCTTTCAAAGAAATGGAAACTATTGCAGTTCTTAAACTTGGTACCGTTAAAAGTATGCTTAAAATGATTCTTGAAGATAGGTGTGTATCTCATCATGAGTTGGCAACAAGAATTTGTATTACTAGCCAAGGTCTGACTTGGCAAATAAACAGAATTCGCCAAAGTGGTCTAATAGTTGAATATAGAAATGGCTTGAGTGTTTCCTACTCAATAAACGATTGTTATGTGGCTTTGTTGACTCGGGCGTTATCTTTTGTTTAACCAGTGTTCTTCTTTTAAGTTGTTTTTTGGCAAAATTTTTGTTGTTTATTCAAATATATAAATATGCATATATATTACTTTTGGCAAGGTTACAAGGCAGGCCTGAAAATGAAAAAATCCAAATTCGCCACACTAATTATGAGCATAATTTTACTTTCCTCTTTATCTATCTCTGCAATCGGGGTAGTGCAATCTGCTATAATAGATGACTGGCCTATGTTTGGCCATGATCTTTCTCATAGCAGCTTTTCAACTAGTGATAATCCTCCGACTACAGCAGATTTACTCTGGACCTACTCAACTAGACATGTTGTTTGGGCATCTCCAACTGTAACCGAGGGGCGTGTCTATATTCCCTCTGATGATAGTCTTATCTACTGTCTTGATGCTTTGACTGGTGAGCAAATTTGGAATTACTCTGCTCAAAGTCCAATAGCTTCCTCCGCAGCAGTAGCTAATGGGTATGTCTATTTTGGAGCCTATAATGGTGCTGTATACTGCTTAGATGCTTCTAGTGGTGAATTGAAATGGAGTTTTCCTACATCTGCCTCCATTCAGTCATCACCGGCCGTAAATAATGGCTATGTCTATGTCGGATCATGGGATTATAATGTCTACTGTCTTGACGCTGTGACTGGCGAGAAGATTTGGAACTATACTACTGGTAGTTTAGTGGAATCTTCTCCTGCTATAGATAATGGCCATGTCTATGTAGGTTCTGTTGATGGTACTATGTACTGTCTTGACGCTTTAACTGGTGAGAAAATCTGGAGTTATGCAACCGGTAATGTAATACAATCTTCTCCGGCAATAAGTGGTGATTACGTCTACATAGGTTCAGAGGACAATAACTTGTATTGTCTTGATGCTTCTTCAGGGGAAAAAATCTGGGCTTTCACAGCTCAAGGCTGGATAGACTCTTCACCTGCAGTTGCCAATGGACGAATATATGTAGGCGCTTGGGATGGCGATAACAACATCTACTGTCTTGATGCTTTGACTGGCGAGAAGATTTGGAACTATACTACTCAAAAAGGTGTGAATTCTTCTCCTGCAGTAGCAGGCGATTATGTATATGTTGGCGGTTGGGATGGCTATGTATACTGTTTAGATGAAGCTACTGGCATTAAAGTCTGGAGCTATGCAACAGGCAGCTATGTAAACTCCTCTCCCGCCGTAGTTGACAACATTGTGTATGTGGGGTCTTGGGATCACAACATTTATGCTTTCGGTAAATTATCTGCAACAACACCTTCAGCTTCACCTTCCATTGAACCTTCTCCAACAATACTAGAGTTTCCTTCTCAAACAGTAATTATTGTTGGTGCTATCTTGATAGTAACCTCTTTGCTAATAGGTATTCAAGTTAGAAGACAAATGAACAAGAAAAAATAAAAAATTATTTCTCTTTAATTTTTTCTTTATTGTTCTCAGCTACTAAGTTATTGATATTTTGGGTTTATAGAAAAGAAAAAGGTGATTATGATTTTGTTTATCTTAATTTACTTTACTTTATTTTACTTTATTTGTTTTAGGGTTACGTGGTATGTGCCGGTTCCGCCTGGTGGCATTATGAAGAATAATGTGTAGCTTTGAGGTGTGGAGTCGCCAAATGTTTCTGTGAATGTGCTGTTGGTTTTTATTTGAAAGTCAGTTGTTTCAATTTTGTCAATTATTGGGTATAGGTCTTTGGATAAGCACATGTAGTTAGTTCCTTGTTCCCAATAACCTTTGTATAAGTATACTTCGGTCCAGCCTTGAGCGCCAGGCATTTGGGTGCATTCAATACTTACTTGCCATTGTTCGTTTGCACCTGTTCTAAAGGGCACGTATGCAGTTTGCACTGTCGGTGTTAGAAATCGCAAGCAATCATTAGATCCACTCACAGTGAAATCTAGTTCTTCTTGAATTTGCTGGGGCATTATTGACCAAGGTCCAGCTGCGAAAACCGCTGCAAAAATAACTACAACCGCAATGACTGCAATTATTGCAATTTTTTTATCCATATCATTTTTCCTCCTATTTGTTGTTATTTTTAATTCAACTGTTCCTTTAATGTGAAGTACAAGTTTAGACAGGCTGGACGATAGTACTGTAAAGTGTTATTAGAAGCTTGTGTTAATTGATTTTTCTTATGCTTTCTACTATAAGCTAGCAGTGTTGCGGCTATAATTGCTATTGATATGATGGCTACAATTATTATTTGGGTCTGTTCACTGTTATTTGCTGTGTGTACTGGGGGGACTGCAAAAACTTCTATTAGTGGATATCTGTCTTGATTTAAAATATCAATAACATAAGGTGTGTCGCCTATGCCGTCACCGTTTGCATCAGTGCCATTGTAATCGCTCCAGTAGTTGCCTTTTTGGCCATCATCCCATGTATGCATGTTTTCTTCAGTGTTATAGTCTTCACAGAAACAGCCGCTAAACTGAATATCATTATCTATGAAACTGTTGTGAGCAAGAACTATATGTAAAGGTTCATTTCCAGGTGTATTTACTCCAAAAAATATGCCTTGTTCATTTCTTGCAATATAGTTTTCTTTAATGGTGTTAGAGTCACCTGAGAGTAAAATTCCAACAATATTGTCAGTTACTGAGCTTTTAGTGATTATGTTATTTGAAGTCCACATGTAAATGCCAATGTAGAAGCCTTTAATGTTCAAGTTCTTAACTGTCAAATTATCTGGTCTAAATGCGACATGAAAATCTATGCCTATGGTCCACAGTGTTCCATTGCTTAGCTCTTGATCTGGACCTTGACCAACAACCCAAGTGTCTGTACGGGTACCATCATAATCTCCGTATAATGTATAGCCTGCTCCATCAATTGTAACGCCTTCTTTTTCTATTACTATAGTAGCGTAAATATCTGCTGTGAATGTATACACGTTGCCATTGCGTTGAATTGGCACATTTACGGGTTCAATGCTGCCATCCGATTTAATGTAAATTGTCTGTAAATCTGGTTCACAGCTTGCAAAGCCTATGCTGGAAAATAAGCCTGCAGCAAGTAATATAAAAAGTAACATGTGTACTAAACTTTTCAAGTGCCACTTTCCCTCGTGATTGTCCCTATAGTTATTAACAAATTTAATCTTTAGCTATTTTTACTTTGCTAAAATCAACAAGGCAGAAATGAAGCTTGTTTAATCAATAAATATGGCAGTTCAGATAATTTAAAATGCGCAATGACTTATGGTAATTAGTAGGGAAATTGTATGGGCTACTTTTTGTGCGATAAGAAAAATTGCATAAACTGGGATGATGGGCACTGTACTATAAAAGATCCTGAGAAAATACAAGACGCATGTCTTAACTTTGAGGATGCAATGGATTATCTTAGGCTTAAAGCCGATGCAGTCAAAGGATCTCTTGGCTAAAAGCGCATAACTGAAATCTTTCACCATGGACTTGCTTTGAGTTGTTTGAATGCTATCTTTTCTATTTTTTGGTTCAAAATGTTAACTGCGTTAGTGATAACAATTTTTATATATTGTTATGAACTTGTGACATATCGTGCCATCCGCTGAAAAAAATCAAAGCCAATTTAAATCAGCAATCTTCCATGCTCTGGCTGACCCCATACGGTTAGATATATTAGAGTTTTTACGTAACGGGGAAAAATGTGTATGTGAAATTGTGCCTCATCTTAGTTTAATACAGCCAGTTGTTTCTCGTCATTTAAAAATTCTAAGAGATGTTGGACTTGTTAGATGCAGAAAAGATGGGGCTAACCGCTATTATTCTGTTGTTGACTTGAAAATATTTGCTGTAATTGATAACATAACTTCTGACTTGACTGATTCTCTTAGAAATGAGATAATTAAAAACATAACTGGTCGTTAAATGTGAAGATTGACGTTTACTGTAGAATATATCAAAGAGTATGTTAAGTAGGATTTTTCAATTGGTATTAGTAAAAGTGCCTACCTTTAGTAGTTTGCATATGCATTGTTGTAGACTTGCTTGTCAGTCGGTTCTTTCCTAAGTTTGGTCAATTATAGATTCGTTAAAGTCTGCAAAAAATTAATTCCATAGAGGTCTACAATTTTTCGCTATGAAACATATGTTAAGCATACATTTTAGCAATATTAAAAAGAATTCGTATAGTAGAAAACCCTTGCTTGTAACAATATTTGCTAACTATGTATTATACAAATTATGCTGAACTGTATTTGCTAATGCATTTCTAAATAGAAATCTTCGTATTATGGGCTCTTATTGCTGGGGCTATTCTCATGTCAGTAATGTTAATGGTGGATGCTTGTTTAAGTGTGATAGTTCAAAGGTTAATCAACATCACTCTTGAAAGACCTTTCACTATGTAATAGAGCTGTTTTGGTTTTAAACATGAAATGACAGGAAAGTTATCTGCTGTTCTTGCACAAGAACACTCTTGTTCTTCGGGGAGAGCTAAATACAAAATTTCATAGTCTTCATATGTGGAACCCTTCGGAGAATCATGTGATGAACTTGAAAATTAAAAAATCAGAATTACTCTTAAGCTTGATTATTGCAGGCATTTTATCAGTTGCCTTCATATTGCCTGTAAATGCACAAAGCTCTCTTGATCCTTATACAGTTGGTCTTTGGCATTTAGATGAAATAGTTCCTAATGGATACCAGGTAATGACCCCTGATGTAACTGGTGTAAATAATGGTATTGTAGGTGTTGACACTTCTGGTATGCTTGTTGAAGGTAAATTTGATAAAGCCTTGTATTTTGATGGGCATAACTTTGTGTATGTGCCTATCTCTTTTCTGGTTGGTTTTCCACCTTCTCCTCAGCCAATTCTTATACCTATTTCGTCAAACTTAGATATTCAAAAAGAGATTCGAATTGAGGCTTGGATTAATGTTCAAGGATATGCCGATGCAGCTTACAATAATGTTGTAGTTAAATGTACGCGTGATGATCCCAACTGGGAAAGCACAAGTAGACTTGTAGGCTTAGCAATAAGAGCTGGTGCTGATGAAGATGGCATCGAGGTTGCTTCTGGCACTTTAAGCGGTTTTGTCACTACTGATGTTGGCGGATTTAACGAAATTATTACTACCACGCCAGTTATTAATTTGAATCAGTGGACACATGTAAGTTTTGAACGCACCTCAACTGGTATGCATCTATATGTAAATGGTTATGAACAAGAAGTAAGAGCAATTCACGGATCACAAAACCCACAAGGAACGATACGTAATGGAACAGAAGTCTACTTTGGTCACGACTCAAAAATGACAATCGATGAAGTAAAAATTAGCGATCTTGATCCCGACATAGATGTAGTTGAAGATGCAATAGATATTGGTCCAAATTTACTCATTGCAGTCATTGTTGTTTCTGCCATCTTTGCTGTTGCATGGCTTCTACGCAGGGCCATACAGATGATGGTATTTCGCTCAAAACCTTAAGGGCAAGTGAAAAATGATGAAGCAGCAAATCTTCAAATCACAAGAACATCGATTAGGAAGTGATTGATGTGGGCGTTGGCTTTAAGCTTGTTGAATTGCTGCTTCGCCAAAACCTTCTTGACAAGGGCATAGAAGGAAAACCAAACAGCCCTACTATTGTTTCCTATGCAGTAACTAGGGCCTGTAACTTACGTTGTCTTCATTGTCATGTTTCAGCTAGAGAACCTATGGCCGATGAATTAACACTACAAGAGGCAATGCATGCGATAGATGAACTATCAAATTTAGGTACTGAAGCATTAATCTTTAGTGGAGGAGAACCTTTACTTCGTAAAGATTTCATTTTAGCTCTCGCAGAATACTGCGTTGACTTAGGCATCATTCCTGCAATGCTATCTAATGGCTTGCTGCTTACCCGCAAGGTTGCTGAACAGCTAAAAGATGCTGGCATACTTGCAGTAGGTATACCTATTGATTCAGTAGTACCTGAAAGTCATGATAAACTTAGAGATTTACCTGGAACTTTTGATAGAGCAATTAAAGCAATTAAGACTGCTAAAGATGTCGGCTTAGAAGTTGTAATTACAACAATGGCACTCAAAGATACATACGCTGAAATTCCCAAAAGGATTGAATTTCTCGACAAGTTAGGTATTGAGCAAGTGGCAGTATACGACTTAGTTCCTGTTGGTCGAGGAAAAGACATGATGGACCAAGCAATGGACCAGAACCAACGTACAGAACTAATACAGTACCTTTACCGTACACAGGAAACTAAAGATATGGTATTTACAATGTCTGGTGGAGTTCCTCTCTATCCTGAACTGACAAACAAGATGCATAAGTTTAACGACACCAAAGCCCGTAACCTGTTATTAAAGAATTTTTGGATTCATAACCCAATCGGTTGCCACGCCGGTATAGCCTACTTTAGTTTAAGACCTAATGGTGACATTTACCCTTGCACCTTTCTACCCATCAAAGTAGGTAACATCCGAGAAAAAAGTCTTACAGACATCTGGCTTAATTCACCTTTTCTTAAACAACTTAGACAAAGAAGTCAACTTAAAGGCAAATGCGGAGAATGCGAATACAAAAACACCTGCGGCGGATGCAGAGGCCGTGCATATGCCTGTACTGGCGATTACTTCGAATCTGATCCGGTCTGCCTAAAAGACCTATTAATAGAACAAAAAATTCGTCCTTCAGACATGAAACAATTCGGATGGTGCGTAGGCTAAACTTACTTACTTGCATATTTGTTTATTTAGAAAAAATTTAATGGCTTTTATGCGCCACTTTTTTCTTTTTGTTTATCAATAGCTTGCTGGGTCTCTTCTTCGTTAGGATGAGAAATAGCCTTTGCTGGACAGATGTCATCGCAGCCTTTACAGAACACTACACAATTATTAAATCGTTTCACCACAGGACGTTTTTGTCCATTTTTCTCTTCAAATTCGAATACGTTTTGGTGACAAAACTCCACGCATTTGCCACAGGAAACACATTTGTAATAATCAATTGTCGGGCCCCATTGGATTTTTTCTCTAGGTACACCTTCATAGCTTTCTTCACGCATAATTATAGCTCCGTCTATTAGGCTTTGACGGCTGAGATTTTAACACTTACGGCAGCTCCAAATAATTCTGCAACTTTCTGTTTGGTAATTTTAAGTTCTTTCATTATTTGTTGAGCAACCTCATCACTCACAAGAGCCTCATAAGGCATAGCTGTTTCTTCTATTACTTGAACGTCAATAAAACCTGATTTTCGAATTTTGCCTAAGTATTCCTCTTTCATTTCTGCTCCAGATATACATCCTATGTAAGCTTGTGCGTTTTTAAGAATTGCATCTGGCATTGGTTTAAGCAGCACCATATCTGAAATCATCAATCGCCCTTTAGGTTTAAGTACCCTAAATGCTTCGTCAAAAACGCGTTGCTTATTCGGTGAAAGGTTGATTACGCAATTACTAATTATAACATCTGCAGTATTATCGGCTATGGGTAAATTTTCGATTTCGCCAAGTCGGAATTCAACGTTAGTTTTTTTGCTTTTACGTAGATTGTTTCGAGCTCGATCAAGCATTTCCGGTGTCATATCTACGCCAATAACTTTGCCTTTATCGCCAACCTTGCTTGCAGCTAAAAAGCAGTCTAATCCGCCTCCGGACCCTAAGTCTACTACAGTTTCGCCTTCTTTAAGTGATGCAAGCGCTACTGGATTACCGCATCCCAAGTTAAGATTTGCTCCTTCTGGTACTGTGGTAAGTTCTTTTTTGCTATATCCAATTTTTTCGCTTACATTAGGCATTGAACCACACCCGCAGCTACTACTGCAGCAAGAACCGTTGGTTTTTGCGATTTTTCCATAGCCTTTGCGTACAATTTTTCGTACTTTTTCTTCTTTCATTAATTTTCACCTTTATTGTTAAATGCTTTATTTAAGATCGGGCCTAGCATGCACTTTACTTGGTCCCCTAGTGCATCTGCTTTCATCATGACAATGCAGCAAATTTTTTCATCGCGTTCTACGCCGATTATTGCAAGTTTATCGTTAGGTTTTATGTTGGCGTGTTCGCGAAGGTCTTTAGGTAGAACGATTTGTCCTTTTGAGTCCATAGTTACTACTGCAGTAATTTTGCAGCATTCGTTGCTTTGGGTTTTTGTCATGATTGTCACTGGTTAGTATAATTATGTTAAAACCATTTATTGTTTTCTGAAATTTCAGAAAAATAGTAAAAATCTGAAAATATTTATTTTACGATTAGTACTGCACACTCTGCCGCATTAACCACACGCTGGCTAGTACTTCCTAAAAGAAACTTACGCGCCTTACTTTCTCCACCCTGACCAACCACAATAACCTCAAAACCTCCCTCAGAAGCTGTCAATACAATTTGATCCGATGGATTCCCATCACGCAATTCAGTCCTAACAGAAACATTAGGCTTAAAACTAGCAGCTCTCTCCAAAGCCTTTGCAAGAATACTTTCATGAACTTTACGCAAATCTTTAGATAATAAAGCTACATCTGGAGAAATTGTCAATGGATCTGGCGAAGGAGCATACACAGGCGCATTAACGACATTGAGAACTGTAACTGAAGCATTATACTTTTCAGCTAAATCCAACCCAAAATCCAGAGCCCTATTACTAGATTCACTTCCATCAATTGCAACAAGAACTTTCGTAATCAAACAAGAATCCTCCCAACCTAACTATGCACATAGAAGCTCATAACATTTTCGAAACAAACAAGCTCGTAACATAATTTAATATCCCTTAATGCCTATTGGAAAAT
>CAYSWL010000052.1:0-15017 GCA_964434745.1 uncultured Candidatus Bathyarchaeia archaeon
GCTTAGTTGGATCCAACTCGTCGTCTTCGCGAAAATGTGCAATACCTGCTTGCACTAACATATTGCCCACCCAGTAGAATACTTCATATTCATTTCCTTCCTCTAAAGGACCAACACTTAATCCTGCAAGCTTAATTTCAGGGTGGTTCCTGTCAGCAATGATTTTTACTGGCGAGTTTTCGAAACGAAAATCCAAATCCTTAAGCTCTACTGGCATTTTTGCATCCCCTCTAGTCTCTTAACACTTACTTTACGGGGCTAAACAGATAGGGAGGGAGCGGTTTTAAACATTTTCATCAAACAATCCAAATTCTCAAATAGGCAAATGAGGCAGTTGATTAGCTGAATTATTTCCTATTTGCCTTATGTAAAAGAGGCTACTTTATGCCTGATTTTTCATTTAAACCTAAATTTGAACATTTAACAAAACGTGAACTTAAAATGGGTTTTAAATAACTTGGTTTTTTAGTTTTTAATTAAAATTTTATGATGTGAATAGATAAATTTTGTCTCCAGGTTTTACCTGTAGCTTATTGGCTGCGTTGCCTTGATTTATAGCAATTTCCATATAACCATGACTTCCTATGAGAAGCAATAGCTGCTGAGCTTTTCCTGTGGTATATGTTTTTGATAGCTTTAGCTGTAATTTATGTTGTGCTAACTCGATTTGAAGCAAATCTTTTCCTAAGCAATTAAACTCATCATACTTTATGTTAGTAATTATATTTCCAAAATCATCAACATGTAATATTTCTCCTTCAATTCTGCCTTTTTCTTTTATGAGTTTAGTAAAGGTTGGTCTTATAAGATCAGTTACTTTCGGGCCGAACTCTTCTAAATCAACGCCATTTGCTAGGTGTGCTGCTGCGGGCGCAAATATGTCTCTGCCGTGAAAGGTTTCTGAAACATATGGCAGCATTAAATGTCTGCTTGTTATTTCTCGAACCTCTTTTATGCCTTGGTTTTCAGCTGCCAAAATCATTAATCCATTATCTGGTCCAACGAAGAATCCCCATTTTGTGTGAATAATAAGTGGGCGTCTTTGACTACCTACATCTGGGTCTACAACTGCAATATGTATGGTGCCTTTGGGGAAGTAAGGGGCCGCGGAGGCTAGCATATACGCTCCTGATCTAACGTCAAATTTTTTTACTTGATGTGTTATATCAACGATTTGTGCTGTTGAGTAAAAAGATAAAATTGTTGCCTTTATTTCAGAAGCATAAACATCTTTTAATCCAAAATCAGTTGTCAATGTGAAAATTTGGTTATCCATTAAAATTTAGCCTCCGTGAACTACAGGAACAAAAACAACTTCATCTCCGTTTTTTACCTCTGTTTCAAGTCCGTTTAAAACACTAATTTCTTTTCCATTCACCAAAATCAGTGCATTGGGTTTAGTAATGCCAAGTTGTTCATCAAGCAAATTTCGTCTAAGTGCAGGAATCTGATTAGTTAATTCGTTAATAACACAATATAGTGTGCCGCCTTTACTGTCTAAGGATAATTCTTTAGTTCCAGAATCTCTACGTAAGGACCCAATGAACTTCAAAGTTATCACCATTTTAATCAGCCATTACCTATAGAATTACTATCACTGCTATATCATTGACATTAGTTCCTGTAGGGCCTGTGATAATAAGGCTACTTAATTTTTTAAAGAAACTGTATGAATCATTGTTTTCTAAATATTCTTTAGCGTTCATTTTCTGTTTTTCTGACTGACTAATAGTAAAACCATCAACTATTGCTCCTGCTGCATCCGTGGGACCATCAACTCCATCTGTACTCAAAGAAGCTATTACACAATTTTCTATCCCCTGCAGCTTCAAAGCAGCAGATAGTGCCAACTCTTGATTTCTCCCACCTATCCCTCTTCCAGTAACTGTAACAGTTGTTTCTCCACCTGCAACTATTCCTGCAGGTCTAAGTAGCGGTTTGCCTTGTGAAGTAATATTGATTGCAACTGCAGCCAAATCTTTACCTGCTTGTTTTGCTTCACCTTCTAAAGTAGTTGATAACAATAGTGTGTTCAATCCTTTCATTTTTAAGTAATCAAGCGCTGCAATGCTTGATAATTTGTTGTTTCCAATAATTATGTTATAGACTTTTTGAAAAGCAGGATCTGCCGGTTTAGGGGTCTCTTGAATATTGCCTTCTATGCCCTCTAGTATAGCATTATGAATTGACGATGCTAAATTAGTCCATAAATTATACTTTTGCAAGATATTTTTAGCATCCATAAAAGTAGTCTTATCAGGAACTGTTGGACCTGATGCTATGACATCTAAAGGATCGCCGATAACATCAGACAAAATTAAGTTAATCAACATGGCAGGATAAACTGTTTTGGCTAACCAGCCACCTTTGTAGGCTGAAATATGTTTCCGTACCGTGTTTATCTCATTTATTGATGCACCGCTTTTAAGGAGTGCTTCTGTTATGGCTTTTTTATCTTCCAAGGTTATGCCTTCACGTGGCAGTGGCATTAAACTTGAGCCTCCACCTGAAATGAGGCAAATTACTAAGTCCTCTTGAGTAGCTTGCTCTGCTATAGCCATTATTTGTTTTGTTCCTTCTATTCCTGCTTGATTAGGAATTGGATGATTTGCTTCACAAATTTTTATTATTTTGGACTTAAACTTGTTGCCATAAGGCACATTTATATGTCCAGCAGTTATCCGATCGCCCAAAATATCTTCGATAACCTCTGACATGGTGCCAGCAGCTTTACCACCACCTATAACGTAAATATTTTTGAACTGCTTCAAGTCAAAGTCATAAGAGTCAAAAGTTAAAGTAGAATTTTTTAAAATAAGTTTACTATACAGAAGTTTTTTAGGATCTGCCGCTTCAATTGCACATTCCAAACTTTCAATAGCTAAAGTTCTTGCTTTATGCAGTACTGGAGTTAGGGCCATTTCTATAAGTTGATTTCTATTTTTTATGCGATTCATTGTATTATTATCCGTTTAAGCAGAGTTCCTAATTAGATTCCTCAAGTTTTTAACGAGTTAAGGCTAATAAACCGTTTTGCATAAACATTGCATGTGATGTTTTAATGAAGCCAGTAGTATATGTGACTAGGATGCTTCCTAGTAAGGCTTTAAGTTTACTTATTGATAAGTTTGATGTTGAGGTCTGGCCTGATTATGCACCTCCCTCCAAATCAGAGTTAAAAGAGAAAGCAGAAAATGCTGACGCGTTAATAACTATGCTAACTGACAAGTTAGATCGTGAAATATTTCATAACGCGTTTAAGCTAAAAATTGTAGCTCAGATGGCTGTAGGTTATGATAATATAAATTTGCCTGAAGCTACTAAAAAGGGCATATACATTACTAATACTCCTGATGTGCTCACCGAGGCTACCGCAGATTTTGCATGGACGCTTCTAATGGCTTTAGCAAGACGCATGGTAGAAGCTGACAGATATGTGCGTGAAGGTAAATGGACCGTAGCTTGGCACCCTGATCTGATGACGGGCCATGATGTCTATGGCTCCACAATAGGCATTATCGGGGCAGGTCGCATTGGACAAGCTGTTGCACAAAGAGCCCGCGGGTTTAACATGAAAATACTCTACTATAACCCTTCAGCAAAGCTTGAAATGGACTCTATAGGTGCTCTTGGTGTATCATTAGATGATTTGCTAAAGCAGTCTGATTTTGTAAGTCTTCACGTTCCTTTGACTACGCAAACAACCCATCTTATAAATGAAGAAAAACTATCTCTTATGAAAAATTCTGCTTATCTAATCAATACTTCTCGAGGGGCTGTAGTAGATGAAAAAGCTTTGTATGCAGCTTTAAAAAATGGCAAAATTGCAGGTGCAGGGTTGGATGTTTTTGAAAATGAACCTACATCATATAATAACCCTCTGCTTAAACTAGATAATGTAGTTGTAGCTCCACACATTTCAAGTGCAAGTGTAGAAACTCGGACAAAAATGGCTGAGTTAGCTGTACAAAATCTGCTGTCTTTTTTTAAAGGCAAAAAACCCCCTAACTTAATCAATGCCGAAGTTCTAAAAATAAATCCGCTTATGAACTATATATCCTAAACTCTAAGCCAGATTAATTATCCATTTTTTCTTCTGTTAGCGTTTCAACAAAATCTGAGGCAACTTGGACTAAAGTTCCTGCCTGCTTCATGATAACGTCAGTGTTTACTTCTTCAAGTTGGCCAAGCTGCTGGATTGTTTCTTCTATTTCAATTAAAAAACGAAGAATGACATCGTTTGTGGGCTTGGATTTTCCAAGCTCTTCTCGCACTAATATTTCAATACACGCTGGTTCGCCAAGGCTATAATAAATAGCATTTCGCGCTTTTCGGATGGATTCAATGACTAGGCTGGGTGCCATATATGGTATTTTGTGTGCTGCTTCTAATTCTGCTTTTGCTTCTCGAAGATACCGTAGTGCCCACCCTTGCCTATAATCATCCATCATAAAGCTTTTCCAGTCGGATGTTTATTCTTCGCTTGTGTCTTCGACTACTTCGCCTTCATCAATGTGCTGATTTTCATTCAGTACTACTGTGCGTGTGATGTAACCAGCGGTTTGGTTCCTGATACGTGTGGTTGTGCCTTCTGTAAGTTGATCAACCATGCGTTTGTTATCGTCGAAGTTAGTTGTAAACTTGCCTGGAAAGCGTGTAATTAGCTCTTTGGATAGGCGTTTTATTTGTTCGGTCTTTACTTTTCCCAATTGAGTTCCTCCGTTTATTCAGTTATAGTCTTCAACGCTTAAAAGCGTAAAAACCAGTTCTCAATAGAAGCGAGGCTTAATTTAAGCTTACGCTTCACTAACGCTTTTTAGAGTGAAAAACTTGAATGATGATTGCTAATTATGTAATTTTTACGTTAAAAAATGTTTCAAAATTCTTGACTATTTGCTCCGCAACTTCTTCAGGGCGCATTTTTTTGATTTCTGCAACTGTGTTGACAACTGTATTTACAAACGAAGGCTTTGTCATTTGACTATTAAAAGGTGCTTTGCGGAAAAGTACTGGACCATCAGTCTCAGTTAAAAAGTTGGTTAACGGCACTTTAGTTACTACTTCTCGGATACCGTTTGAGTACACAATCGGTGGACCTTCTGTAATGTAATAGTCGTGGTCTAAGGCCTCGTATAATGCACTTAGTGGGTGACTAAACCAGTGAAGCAGTACATGCTTAAGGTTGTATGATGGAAGAGTTTCAACTATGAATTCGGCAGTTCCCCGCGAATGTACCACAACCGGCAGGTTAAGTTTTTCAGCTAACCGCAACATTTTATCAAACACCATTAACTGTTTTTCCCAGCTGGTTTCATATTTGCAGTCTAAGCCTATTTCGCCTATGGCTACCATGGATCTGTTTTGAGCTTGTTCAGAAATTAGTTTAAATGTGTCTTCTAACTCGCTTTCTTTAAGGCTATTAACATTCCATGGGTGAATACCTAATGCTGCATATACTGTATCTGGATATTTTTGGGCTAGCCGTAGTGATTCGATGCTTGTCTGGTAGTCGCTAGAGTTCGAAACTAAGGCTGCTACGTTTGAGGCTTTTGCATCTGCCACAATCATATCTGTGTGCCCAGCATATTCAGGATCTGAAAGGTGAATATGCGCGTCCACTAACTTCATGTTCACGACCTTTGCCGCCTCTATTACGGAACGGCGTGCTTTAAAATTTTCTTTTCTAGCCCAGAAATTGATGTTGAACAAAAATTTAAAGCAGTAAAGGATAACAAAGGTTAAATATTGCTTTAAAAAGAAAAAGAAGCTACAGAGGGTCTCTATGGTCGATTTAGAATTAGCAGTAGCCCCAATGCACAGGTTGTGCAAGAAAGCAGGTGCTGACCGTGTTAGCGAAGCAGCAGCAAAAGAACTCGCTAAAGCTCTAGAGGAAATAGGTGTTAAAGTCGCTAAAGAAGCATTAGACTTTGCTATGCATGCCGGCAGAAAAACCATCAAAGCCGAAGATATTGAAATTGCAGCAAAAAAAGTTATGGGAAAATAACCGCACAATCTCCACTTTCCTTTTTTGTAGCTATATTCCCAGCTCTATCTTAAATTTATTAGTAATAATTTATTTTCCAGTTACCTTCTAAAGTTTTAACTGCGCGTCTATTGTAATATCTTTTAGTTTCATCGCAATCGAAGCTTCAATTAATTTGTCATCTACCTGTTGATGTGCTCTAAATAGTTGAAATATTTCTTTGATTTGATGTATCTACTTCTAATTCTTTTCAAACTTAAAACTAAAAATAAGAAATCCGCAGTTTCCTATTATACTGGATTTGAAGAATCCCAGAGAAACTGGAAGTATTCTCGCGCAAAACCTACTAAACCAATATGGTTGCTCCATATGACTAAATTGGGTTTTTCTTCTCCAAGAAAGAGCATGGCTTCTTTGCTATCAGTAATTACTCCCCCACCGAACATGTGATCACGTACACGCAGTTCACTTAAGCTTGTAACTTTTTTGAGAGTTTTCCATTCTTCACCATGACCAGCCGCCATTATTTTTACGTTCACATTTTTCTTTAAACCAACAAGTAACTGGTCAGCGGAGGTGATAATGGGTTTTGCGAATGCAGGTGCAGCAATCATAACTTCTTTATTAGCTTTTTTAATCTGTTCTTCAAGTTTAGCTAATATGGCATTTTGACCATGCAATATTAGAATGTCTGGGCGCTCAATAAGTTCACGCTTCTCATAAAGTGGCTGTAGAGACTCAGCTATTGTCTGTTCCCAAGATAGGTACTTATCATCAAGCTTACGTTTGGTGCATGCAGTGGCCTCTAAAGGTGGTATTGGATAATATTTGAAGGGGCGAGTTTCGCTGCTTTTTATCCAGCCTTTATCTTTAAGTGTATTGAGAACTTCGTAAATTTTACTATAGGGCACTTTAGCTTCACGGCTGATTTCCATTGCGGTCATTTGTCCAATATCAAGCAATGCAACATAAGCATCAATCTCGTAAGCGTTTAAGCCCATCTCCCGTAAGATTTCTTTTGTATTTTCATCAACCGTCATGCCTGTTTTCCCCTTATTCACCGTAGTAAACGTTTGGAAACCTTCTTATTTATTACATTTGTCCTTAGAATACGATTACTCACAAAAAAGATTAGTGACCAACATGAATGTAATCAAAAATACAAAGTCCTTATGTCCTGAATGCCTTAAAGTATTAGATGCTACGATTTTTGAGGCAGACGGGAAAGTTTTCATAAAAAAAGAGTGCCCTGAACATGGGTCTTGTCAAGAGCTTTACTGGTCTGATTATGAACAATATATGCGTGCGGAAAAATTCCGCAATGATGGTGATGGTATAGCTAACCCTCATACCAAAACCGAAAAGGGTTGCCCATATGATTGTGGTATTTGCCCTGAACATAAATCTCACACGGCACTTGCTATCATAGATATTACCAATAGGTGTAACCTTAAATGTCCTGTATGTTTTGCAAACGCAAATTATGCCGGCTATGTTTATGAACCTACAACTGAGCAGGTTACATCAATGCTAGAAAACCTGCGGGCAAATAAACCTGTGCCTACTATGGCATTGCAGTTTAGTGGCGGAGAACCTACTATACGAAACGACTTAATTGATTTCATAAAGAAAGCCAAAGAGCTAGGTATACGTCACGTTGAAGTAAATACTAACGGAATAAGAATTGCTCAAGACCCAGAGTATGCTAAGCAACTTAAAGCTGCAGGTGCAAGCACAATATATCTTCAGTTTGATGGGTTAACTTCTGAAGTTTACAAATACATACGTGGCGTTGATCTGCTTGAAACTAAAATGAAAGCAATACAAAATATGCGTGAAGCAGGGATCTCTAGCGCCGTTCTTGTTGTTACTTTGATTAAAGGTGTAAACGATAATCAACTAGGCGATATCATCAACTTTGCGGTCAAAAACTTTGACGTAATTCGATGTATAAATGTTCAACCAGTATCTCTTTGTGGTAGATTGCCTTCTGAGGAACGCGAAAAAATGCGTATAACTATCCCTGACTTTATGCGCCTAGTTGAAGAACAAACAAATGGAATAATTAAGCCTTCAGATTTCTATCCTGTGCCAACTGTAGTGCCTGTCTCTAAAGCCGTTGGTGCGCTAAAAGACAAACGCTATGTTGAGTTCACTTCACATCCACACTGTGGTATGGCAACCTATCTTATTGTTGAAGATGAGAAAATTACACCTATTACAAAAATCGCAAATATTGAAAAATTCTCTGATGGTTTAGAAAAAGTTTATGAAGATGCTTCTAAAGGCAGCAAGAACAAAGCAAAACTGCATCTAATTAGTGCTGCACGCCATGTTAAATTCAGTTTTCTGCAAAAATATGTGCTCAAGGTGCTCACAGAAGGCGATTATCAAAGCCTTGGTGATCTGCAACGTAAATCATTATTGCTCACATCAATGCACTTCATGGATCCCTATAACTATGATTTAGAACGCGTCCAACGATGCTTAATCCATTATGCTATACCTGATGGTCGAATAATCCCATTCTGTACCATGAACAACCTTCATCGCGCAGATATCGAAAAGAAATTCGGAATACCCATTAAAGAGTGGCAGAATAAGCATAAAGTTGAAATAAGTCAGCCAATTTAATTCAGGAAGCAAGTGATAATCATGGGTGGAAAAAAGAAGATCGGCTTGAAACAGATGGAACGCCAGCAAGCCAAGTCTGACGACGAAGCAAAAGCAAAAGAGAAGAAAGATAAGAAAGGCGCGCCACCAAAAGAAAAACGAACAACTATTAATGTTATTCCTCCAGACGCAAAAAACGACAAGATAGTAGCTGAAGTTAAAAAGATGCCAGTTCTAACACCATATGCTGTTGCCACAAAATATAATGTCCGCATAAGTGCAGCCAAAGATTTCCTAGATCAACTAGAACAGAACGGCGCCGTTCAGTTAGTTTCAGGTAGTCATAACATAAAAGTATACAAACCCTGCAACTAAACTATTTTTCCTTTCCAACTCTTAACATATTTTTCATCAATTTTGCAATACCTACTGGAAGATATGTTTTTATTTTAAGAAAAAATTGGCGAAGGAAAATCCCTCTATCTGCTATCTTCATTTAGGTTATTTGTTCAACACGTATGCGTGTTCCACTTTTTACCTGCTTGAAAATTTCCAGATTCTTAGTCACTTTGCCCATTATGCTTACGGGGCTATATGGTTGGGATTTTCCGTGGAAAATAGCTATTGCACTACCCATTGGCCAGAAGGCAATTACTCCTGTCTCGACAGTTCTTTTAGCTTTCTCTTCGCCCATCTTTATTGGAATTTCAAAGTATACTTCTTCTTGATAAAGTGCTGCACGTCCTTCGACCGGCAATTTCCTAGCTATAGTATCAACGGTGCGTGGGGCCATAAAACGTACTAATTCGCCTTCAGCTTCGCCTAGATTCTCAATTAGGAACTTTATTTTTATTCGAGAGACTTCTTCATTACTCAAGGTATTCTATCCTTCTTTTCAATAAAACTGCCGTAATCTCTTCGAGATAGACTGTCTATACATAATGTTGCTATTTAACTCTTACACTTTGCAGGTTGACAGCTTTCTTATACAGCCTGCATAACCTACTTTTTTTAGTCCATTTTTTGTCTCATATAAAATGTGTGGTGGTAATGTGTGTTTGTATTATTTTGCTAAAAATAATGTTGCAGTTAACAAAGAATGGGGTGGGGGCTTTTTGCCCTTTTATGGTTCAAAGAGCGGTACTTCGATCTTTTCCGGCTCATAGTCTATGAGTTTACCTGCGAAGAATTGTTCATAGGCTGATAAGTCCAGTAGTCCATGTCCGCTGTAATTCATAGCTATAACTTTCTTTTGTCCTGTCTGTTTACACTTAAGTGCTTCATCAATAGTGCATTTGAGTGAGTGGGCTGTTTCTGGCGCTATTACTAAGCCTTCGGTTTGAGCGAGAGTTCTTGCTGCTTCAAAGATTTCTTTTTGGCTAAACGCAACTGCGCGCATGTATCCTTTGTGTATAAGGTACGACACAAGTGGTGACATGCCATGATATCTTAATCCGCCTGCATGTATGGGTGGGCAAGAATAATTGTGTCCTAAGGTTAGCATTTTAATAATAGGTGCTGTTGCTGCTGTGTCGCCGTAGTCATATGTGTAAGCCCCGCGGGTAGTTTTCGGAACTGCTTTGGATTCGCATGCAATAAATTCGGTATCGGATTTTCCTTTAAGTTTATCTGCCATAAATGGGAAAGCAAAACCTGCATAGTTGGAGCCACCGCCTACACAACCGATGACAATGTCTGGTTTAGTATCTATTAGGTCAAACTGCTTTTGTGCTTCTTGACCAATAATTGTCTGGTGCATTGCAACATGGTTTAATACAGACCCAAGAGTGTATCGTGTTTTTTCGTCTCTTAGTGTATCTTCTACAGCTTCGCTGATGGCTATGCCTAGTGATCCGTTGTGATTAGGGTTTTCTTTAAGAAGTTTTCTGCCGTATTCAGTTTGATCGCTGGGTGAAGCAAACATTTCTGCACCATAAAGCTGGGATATGATTCTTCTGCCTGGTTTCTGGTTGTAGCTAGCTCTTACCATGTATATGCGACATTTCAAATCGAAAAGTTTTGCTGCAAATGCTAATGATGTGCCCCATTGGCCTGCACCGGTTTCGGTTGCTAAGCGTTCTATTCCTTGTTTCTTGTTATAATATGCTTGAGGAATGGCGCTGTTGGTTTTGTGGCTTCCTGCTGGGCTGACATATTCACATTTAAAGTAGATTTCAGCAGGTGTGCCTAAAAACTTCTCTAATCTTTTTGCTCTAAACAGTGGAGTAGGTCTTGGGAGCCTGATGTAGGCGTCATAGACTTCTTCTGGAATTTTTATGAATCGTTCCTGTGACATTTCTTGTGCAACTAGTTCTTTGGCAAATATACGCTCTAATTTTGCAGGATTAATAGGTTTTTTATCTACGGGGTCTAATGGTGGTGGAAGTTGTTCTGGTAAATCAGCTTGTATATTATACCAAGAAGTTGGAGTTTCATCAACTGGTAATGTTATGTAATAATCCTTGTTTATTGGTTTGGCCATTTGTTACACCTTACTTTTGGGTTGTGGTGTTATATTTTGTGTTAATAATCGAAAACTTCGGGAACATATTTATACGTTGTTGTGCAGAAATGTACGTTAGCTGTTGATTTACGTGTGGAATCTTATAAGCAAACATTTTGAAGATTATCCCGAACGACTAAAAGTAGTTCGCGTACTAGTAGAAAATGGATTGAGTGTGCAAAACCAAAAAATATGTCTTAATCAAATTGAAATTCCTCCAATACGCATAGCCCGCGTAGCAGATGTAGATCGTCGCACAGTAACCGAAACCATAAACGTCATTAAAGATGTCCGCGAACTTAGGCTTATTTTTGAAGAAATTCGGTCTGCAGGGCATTCGCTTAAAGAAATTGCCAAACACCTTAACCTAGGTGTAGTCGAAATAACCCCTGTAAATGCAAAAACACGAGGAATTTTGGCAAATTCAGCTATGGTTCTTTGCGCAAACGGTTTAGGTATACGACAAGCTATAGTGGATGACCCAGAATTATCTCCTGAACCTAAGCTTACATTAATTGTTGAACAAAAAATTCCCGGCGTGGTAATATCAGAGTTACTTAATATTAATGGTGTTGCCAAAGTTTCTGTATTTTAATCTGCGCGTTAGCCACTGCACTTTTTTATAATTATCTTGGCAAAATATGAAAAAATTTTTAAGTCAAGCATGGTAGTATATGTTACTATCTAGAAAAATTTATATGCTTATGTTGCGCTGTTGTTTTTCGCATTAAGGGGTTTATTGGATTTGTCGTCAAATACTCAAACTGGCGGAGTGCCAGTACTCATATTAAAAGAAGGTACAAACCGTTCTCGTGGAAAAGAAGCTCAACATACTAATATAACTGCCGCAAAAATTGTGGCTGAAAGTGTACGAAGCGCTCTAGGTCCTAAAGGAATGGACAAGATGCTTGTCGACAGCTTCGGAGATGTAACTATAACCAGCGATGGCCGAACAATCCTTGACAATATGGATGTTCAAAACCCCGCTGCCAAGATGCTTGTCGAAGTCTCCAAAACCCAAGACAATGAAGCAGGTGACGGAACAACATCAGCAGTCATAATTGCTGGCGAACTTCTTAGCAGAAGCGAAGAAATGGTTGACAGAAATATTCACCCAACCGTAATAATTGATGGGTATAAGCTTGCTCAAGAGAAAGCTCTTGAAACAATCGACCAAATTGCTATACCTGTTGACCTATCCAAAAAAGATTTCCTTAAGAAAGCTGCTATCACCTCAATGGCTAGCAAACTTGTTGCTGAACACAAAGAATACCTCGCAGATATAGTTGTTAAAGCAATGCTTGCTGTAGCAGAAAAAGAAGGCGATATTTTCAAAGCAGATGTTGATGATGTCCGCGTAGAAAAGAAAACCGGTGAATCTCTAAAAGACACAAGCCTCATCAGCGGCATAGTAATCGACAAAGAAGTCGTTCATTCAGGTATGCCTAAACGCATCGAAAAAGCAAAGATTGCCCTGCTTGATGTATCTCTAGAAATTGAGAAAACCGAGTACGATTCAAAACTTAATATTGAAAGTCCCGACCAGATTGATGCATTCCTAAAACAAGAAGAAATCATGCTCAAGGCAATGGCTGATAAAATCGCATCAACAGGTGCAAAGGTTGTAATTTGCCAAAAAGGCATAGATGACATGGCCCAGCACTTCCTATCAAGAAACGGCATACTTGCAATTCGAAGAGCAAAGAAATCTGATATGGAAAAGCTATCAAAAGCCACAGGCGCAAACGTAATCTCAAGTCTAGAAAGTCTAACCTCAAAAGATCTAGGCTATGCTGCTTTGGTTGAAGAACGCAAAATCGCTGAAGATAAAATGACTTTCATTGAAGGCGCCAAGAATCCAAAATCAGTTACCATACTTATTCGCGGTTCAACTCCACGTATGAACAATGAAACCGAACGTTCAATACATGACGCATTATGTGTTGTTCGCGATATATTACAAGAACCAAAAATTGTAGCCGGCGGAAGCGCCCCTGAAGTAGAATTAGCCAAAGTTCTTAGAAAATATTCAGAAACATTATCTGGAAAAGAACAGCTAGCCGTTAAAGCCTTTGCTGAATCATTAGAAGTAATTACTACAACATTAGCAGAAAACGCCGGTTTAGACCCTATAAATGTCCTCTCAGAGTTAAGATCTCGACATGAAAAAGGCGAAATCTGGTCTGGAATTGAAGTATTATCAGGAAAAGTTCAAGACATGAGTAAAGTAGGCGTCTTTGAACCTGTCGCAGTGAAAAAACAAATTCTCAAATCAGCCGCAGATGCAGCTATGCTGATTATAAGAATAGACGACGTAATTGCTGCACAAAAAATGAAATCTCCACCGATGCCTGAAGGCGCAGGCATGCCCCCCGGCATGGGTGGCATGGGCGGCGGAATGGGTGGAATGGGGGGATTTTAAAATTACCACCATAACTCAGGATAAAGTATCTGTAGGTCCTCCAAAAGTTACCCGTTTTGAAAAAGCTCGCATAGTGGGTGCGCGATCTCTACAAATTTCTATGGGTGCACCTATACTTATTGACGTTGACGATAGCATTTCAAGTCCAATTGACATTGCATTAAAAGAACTAGATTCTGGTATCCTACCTATAACCATTAGACGCACTTTGCCCGACGGGACATTCCAAGATATTCCTCTAAAGTGGCTTGCAGTTTAAAAACTACTTTAAAGCTTCCTCTTTTTGTTTTTCTTTTACATGTTCTAGTGTAGCGTGAATGTTTGTCCAGTGTGCACCTTGCCAATAAACTGCACCGCAATTAGGGCATTCCCAGAAATCATCATAATGCTTTAAAGTATTTTGTTCGGTTTTATCTGCAATCTTTTCTTTTGGTACTTGTTGAAGTAGTGCGTTACATTTTGGGCAACGTGATTTTTTCAGATCAATAAACAGCGGTAGATTGAAGCGATCAACAAGTTCTGTAAGCCTTTCAACCTCGTTTATACCTTCAACATAGTATGATTCTATGTTTTTTGCCATTGCCCGATGGAAAAGTGCTAAGTCTCGAGTTAGTAAAACCCTGCATTCGTTTTTTGCTATTCTAATTAGCTGTGAATCTTCTAGTGTGGTTGAATACTTTACATCATGACCCATCATGCGCAGCCAACGGGCAAGCTTCCCTAACATGCCATCAAGTATAAAATCCACTACTGCCCTCCTCGAGCAATAATGATTTTTCCTTCTCGGCCTGTAACCTGATTATCCTCCATAGCTACTTGTCCATTAACAAATGTCCTTAACGGTTTGCCTTGTACTTCCCAGCCGTTAAAAGGTGAAAATTTTGCCTTAGATTGGAATTTTGACGCATCAATTTTGTATTTTTCCTTAAAGTTAACAATAACTAAGTCTGCATTTTTTCCCTGCTCTAAAATTCCTCTGTCTTTCAGTCCAAATATTTGAGCAGGATGTTCTGAAAGAATTCTTACCGCTTGCGGCAATGATAGCAATCTTCTGTGAACTTGAGTTAATATAAGTGGCAAAGTAGTTTCTAAGCCAGGTATGCCTGGTTTAGCACTCCAAACATCGTCAATTTCTTTCTCGTTTATAGTGTGTGGCGCATGGTCTGAGCCTATACAATCTACAATATTGTCAACTATGCCACTCCAAAGCGCATTTACATTATCTTTGGTGCGCAACGGTGGCATGGTTAAAGCCTTAACGCCTAAATATTCATAGTCCTCTTTGCTCAACAATAAATTATGCGGTGTAACTTCACAACTTACTATTTTTCCATTCTTCTTTGCCTCATTAATAGCCTCAACACCTAACTGTGTAGATAAATGGCAAAAATGAAGTCGCATCTTTTCAATATGTGCCGCAATTTTTAGCACTCGATTAATTGCTGTACTTTCAATACTTTCATCATGTGCCTTAAGAAAGGCATTGATGTCGTCAC
>CAYSWL010000053.1:0-15007 GCA_964434745.1 uncultured Candidatus Bathyarchaeia archaeon
AGATAATGAGCGGTGACTGGAGTTCAGACGTGTGCTCTTCCGATCTAGATGTTTTAACTGTCGAAGAACGCATTATTGAATGGAAACCTCAAGTGCTTTTCGGTGTGGGCGGCGGAACAAAAATTGACGTAGCAAAAATCAGTGCTGCACATCAAGGAATACCTTTTATTAGTATTCCAACAACCCTTAGTCATGATGGTATTGCTAGCCCTCTAGCTTCAGTAAAAGGATTTGATAAACCCTATTCAATTAAGGCACAAGCGCCTTTAGCAATTATTGCCGATACTGATGTAATTGCACTTGCGCCTTGGCGTTCTACAATAAGTGGATGCGGTGACGTAATTTCCAAGTTTACTGCTGTTAACGACTGGCGATTAGCTCATGTAGAGAAAAATGAGTATTATGGAGAATATGCTGCAAGTCTTGCATTAATGAGTGCAACTTTAGTCAAAGAGAATTCAAGTTCTATTAGACCTGATAATGAAGAAGGATTACGTGTGCTTTTAGAGGCTCTGATAAGCTGTGGTGTTGCAATGAGCATTGCTGGCAGTAGTAGACCATGTAGTGGTTCTGAGCATTTATTCAGCCATGCTTTAGATGTTATTAAAGAATCTGATGCGATGCATGGCGAACAGTGTGGTGTGGGCTCAATATTAATGACGCACCTTTATGGTGATGATTGGAAAAGCATACGTGATACCCTCAAATGCCTAGGGGCACCTACAACAGCTCGTGAATTAGGCGTAAGTGATGAGGATATAATTAAAGCATTAGAATTAGCCTCAACTGTACGGCCTGATCGGTATACTATACTTCAAAAACTTAACTTGAACTACAAAGCCTGCAAGGAAGCTGCAAAAACAACCGAAATTATTTAATTACAATTACTTGACGGTATTTGGCTTTTCAAAAATAAGAAAAGGATGGAAAGCTCTTAGAGCTTAACTTTGTGTTTCTTCTGCTGGTTTGGTTTCTGGTTCAGCTGGTTGTGTTTCAGCTTCTGGTGATGTTGCTTCTGCTTGTGTTTCAGCTTCTGGTGATGTTGCTTCTGCTGTTTCTACAGGTGCTGGTTCAGTTGTAGGTTTAGGTGGTGCTTGGTAGGTTTCAACGAATTTTACTGCTGTTAAGTCACTGAAGAATTTTTGCATATCCATTGAGATGCCACGTTTAGCGATTTGCACTCCTTCTAGATAGAATGTTTCTTCAGGCATTTCGATAGTTAAGATGTTGTCTTGAGTTGTGAATTTGAATTTTTCTGCTTCAGTTACAGGGATTCTGCGATGTATAAGTGATGAGATTTTTTCTTCGTTTGTTTCAAGTTTCTTGGTTACTGTTACGTCGTATACTAGTGTTCTTCCTGCTAGCGGTGGGTTGAAGTCTAAGAGTACTCGACCTGCGCCTATGCTGCGAATGGTTGCATTTTTTCCTCCAAATTCAATACGCATGCCCACTGCTGGGTTAATTCCTTTTTCAAGTAGTTGGCGGAGGTGTACACGTTTGACTTTTTCGCTGTCTCTAGGGCCAAAGGCTTTTTCAGGTGGAATTTCGACCTGTGCCTCTTTGCCTGCTTCCATGTTTGTAAAGCTTTCATCTAGGGGTTTGAGAACCCATCCTTCGCCTATTACAACGAGTTTGGGTTCGTAGAGTTCACCTTCTTTCTGAAGGTGCGCAGTTTTTGCTGTCTCTTCAAATGTAGTATCGAAAACTTCGTTTGTTTCTTTCACCTTGGCGGTGTAGTTGATTAGTATGAAGTCTCCTTTTTGTAAAGCCATACTATTTCACTCTTTACTTGCGATTCGAAACTAAGTTTAAACGGCTAATAAATACCCTTCTGTCATAATTGAAAGGTTAATCATGTTTTGGCGTGTTTTCAGGCTCTTTTTTTATGTTTTGTGGGCTAACACAGAGTTTTGCCAGACATATGTCTTGCTTACAATATGGGCTGCTCTTGTTGTGTTTATTTTCTCAAATGACTTATCTTTTGGAAGTTTGTTTGGCTTTAATTTTTTCTTGGAGGATATCTAGGAGAATTTCTGGTTTTACTGGTTTGATTAAGAATGCATCCATTATGCTTTCTTTATTATCGTGTTTATCTAAATCAGGTGATCCTGTAAACATGATTTTTACAGTTGTATTTGATGTTTGCTGAATTATTGGTAATATATCTGTTCCGCGCATATCTGGAAGTCGTACATCTATCAATGCTGCGTCAAATTTGTTGTGTAAAATTTTTTCGATTGCATCTTTCCCATTTTCGGCGCTTGTAACTAAGTAACCTTTTTTCTCAAGAACCCTAGTAAAGACGCGGAGAATAGATTTGTCATCATCAACAATAATGATGGTTCTCTTTTCCCCAGTCACTCTCACATATCCCCAAGATTTAGCTAGTAGGCAGTTATAGGACTTTGAAAGTAAAATATGACTTCGATTTATAGACATTTGTGGGTGTGTATATACAGTCACAAGTAATTTCTAATAAAATTATACGCACATTTTTTTAATGTCCATTTAAAAAGAGTATTCCAATCTTCTTCTGTTATGATTAAGTAAGTGTATTATGTAAATGAACGATTATTGTTTAGTGTGTTTTTGTCTCCATTTTTACAGCGGGGCTTTAATATGTTGGATGATGGTTGGTTATTAGTAGGGATTGATATGGTTGAAGAAAAATTGTTGGCTCATGCTTTGGCTTTGACAGATTTAGTTGATTATCAGGAGAGGGCGGTGGTAAGCCGTACTTTGATGGATAAGGAAACAGGTAGTATAACTTTGTTTGCTTTTGATAAAGGTCAAGGATTAAGTGAGCATACTGCCCCCTATGATGCGTTAGTATATGTTTTTGATGGCGATGCTGAAATAGTTATCGCAGGTAGCCCTGTTAGACTGAGATCAGGTGAATTTACTATAATGCCGGCAGGTAAATCGCACTCTTTGAAGGCGCTTTCACAGTTCAAAATGATGTTAGTTATGATACGTTCGTGACATGCTCTCACTCTTTAAGGGTTGTGGGCTTATTGCTTTACAGTTAACTCTATTTGAGTTAACTCCACAAGCACAATAACCCTATGTTCTAGGGCACGGCAAAATATTAAACTAAGCATGCAAACCACACTCCACAATCAAACCGCACCCTAGACACATATGCTTCACCAGTTTGCATAATTCTTTTTGGTTGGAACTTTTTTTCAACCTTATGTCTGCTTTTTAGTTGTTTCTAACATCCGATTCCAAAGCTTTACAGAAAGCCACAAGTGATTGTTTAAGCCTCTGTTTGCATCTTATTTGGGTAAAGTCGAAATCAGTAAGTTCGTATGGCTATGTTTTTTTCTGTTCTTCAATATATTTTTGATTATCTCATAAGATGTGTTTGTGTGTGGATATAAAGCAGTTTTTTGTCCAAAGAGTTGGCAACTTTTAAATAAAAAACTCTTCGAGCAGCACTGTTGATGTGTAGCTTCTAACTTTTCCTATCAATCTGTTAGCTACGCTGCGGGATAGCTTTGATAAATAAGTGTACGTGGTTAGGGTTAATGATTAAGGCTAATGCTTCGCATTTACGTTTTTAGCGTTTTTTCTAAATGAGCTTTAAGCTGTTTTTTGACAGTGCCAAGGAGGTTTCTCTTCTCTATTTTAAGCTAATCAAATTGAATAGTTTAGAAAGCAAATTGGAGTTTGTGAGGATAGAATAAGCTTTTGGTATATAATCAAAAGAGTAAGATAAGCTGTCATAAGGATTAAGTTCACTCCCATCTCAGGGCAAAAGCCTCTAGGGTTTCCCGCTCACCAATGCTAAATTTTTCATTATCTATTATTTTTTTGCAGTTTTTTTAATTATTGGACTTTTACGGTGTTGTTTTGCAGAATGCTTATTAGGTGCTTTAAGTAGTTAAATTACGAGGTCTCGTATATTTTACGAGTGCTCGTACTTGGTGGCTAAAATGGAAACTGAACTTTCACACGAAGCTGAAGAATACATAGAAGCAATATATCGTCTACAAAAACGCGATGGTGTTGCAAAAACTAAAGAGCTAGCTGAAGCCTTGGGTGTTGTTCCTGGATCCATTACCAACACAATAGGACATCTAGAAAGTCATAATTTAGTTATTCATGAGCCTTATCGCGGTGTTAAATTGACCAAACAGGGAGAAAAAATTGCTCTTGACTTAATAAGAAGACACCGATTGGCTGAAAGACTACTTACTGACATGCTTAAAGCCCAATGGAGCAGTGTTCACGAAGACGCTTGTAAACTTGAACATGCTCTAACAAAAAATGTTGCTGCTCTCCTTGAAGAACGTCTTGGTTACCCAAAATTCTGTCCGCACGGTAACCCTATCCCAACAGAAAGCGGTCTAATTGAAGAACAACCTAGCATCTCGTTAACAGAAGCAGATTTGGGTGAAAGTTACATCATAGTTAAAATTATCGACGAAGAGCAGAATGATCTAGAACTTTTGGCTCAAAAAAAACTACTTCCCGGTGTTACTATATACATAAAAAATCATGACTCACAAAAAGTTTACCTTCATGTTGAAGGAAAAATGCAAACTTTGGACATGGATCTTGCAGCCACCGTGATGGTGCGAAAAAAAGAGGCGACCAAAAATGCAGTTTAGACACAGACACGGACAGCAAAAAGATTATTCACAAAATCTTCCTGATGAAGTACCATTAACATCTCTAAACGAAGGTATGCGTGCAATTATGACACATACATCAGGTGGTTTTGGCGTAGTACGTAGACTATCTGAAATGGGATTAACTCCTGGCAGCGAAATCAAACTTTTGCGTAAATGTTCATTTCATGGACCAATAGAAATTGAAATCCGCGGAGTTTCTCTAGCTATAGGCTATGGCCTAGCAGAACAAATATTTGTTCAACCACTGAAGGCAAACTAGTATGTTTCATAATAATTCAAAAATTATCACCGCTTGTCATAATGCAACATGTGCTAAACCAAATAACGCCAAACATCCCACCGAGTTAACAGTAGCCTTAGCTGGAAATGCAAATGTGGGAAAAAGCGCAATATTCAACCAGCTAACTGGATTAAATCAAGTAACAGGTAACTGGCCGGGAAAAACTGTTGAACGCGCTGAAGGTACCTTACACTTTCAAGGACACAACATAAGAGTTATAGATTTACCTGGAACATATTCACTTTCAGCATACTCAATGGAAGAAATTGTCTCAAGAGACTATCTAGCAGTAGATAAACCTGATATTATTATCAATGTAGTCGATGCGTCTGCACTAGAACGTAACTTATACCTAACTCTTCAATTAATAGAGCTAGAAGTACCTGTGGTAATAGCCTTAAATCAAATGGATTTTGCCAACAAAAAAGGCTTGAAAATCAACATTGAAAAATTATCTAAACTTCTAGATATGCAGATTGTTCCTACAGTTGCTGTAGCAGGTACTGGAATAACTGAGCTACTTTCAGTAGTTGTAGCAGAAGTAACTACGGGCAAAAAATCTAGAACAATCAAGCTTACTTATGGAAAGGAAATCGAAGAACGTATACAAACTATACAAAATCTAGTTATTTCGAAATTACCTGAACTCTGCAGAATTTATCCTCCCCGATGGATAGCAATCAAATTATTTGAGCAAGATTTAGATATTATCAAAAAAGCTGAATCTTATCCAGATGGTAATGAGGTAATAAGCCAAGCTAAGAAGCTAACTGGCGAGCTTGAAAAAGTACATGGTGAGACTGCTCCAGTAATTATGGCTTCCGAACGCTACTCGCTAGCAAGCAAATTAACTAAAGACGCAGTAACGATAGATACCGCACCGCGGATAAGCATTGAGCAAAAGCTTGCTTCAATAACTACCCATAAAATCACAGGGTATCTAATTTTAGCCGGTGTGGTTACCATTGTATTTAGTATAATATTTTCAGGTGGTAACTTTTTATCTGAACTTCTAGGTAACACACTTTCTTGGGCGTCTGAAAGTTTTAAAACTCTACTTATGCCATTTTTGCCTTCCGCTGCAGTTGACTTAATTGTTAACGGCTTGATAGGTGGTGTCGCTGCTGGAATAACTATCGCATTACCCTATATTGTGCCATTCTACATATTGCTCTCTTTCCTTGAAGATAGTGGATATCTACCCCGTGCCGCTTTCCTAATGGATAGCATCATGCACAAAATTGGCTTACATGGTAAAGCCTTTATTCCGTTAATACTCGGTTATGGCTGTACTGTTCCTGCATGTATCGGCTGCCGGATAATGGAAACCCATCGTGAACGATTCCTAGCCGCATTTGTAGTAATGCTCATTCCATGTGCAGCTCGAACCGTAGTCATATTAGGACTAGTAGGTCAATACGTTGGGCTTGGTGCAGTAATCGGTCTGTATGTATTTGACTTAATCTTAGTCTTCGCTTTAGGTAGAATTGCCTTCAAAGCTCTACCCGGAGAACCTGTAGGTCTGATTATGGAAATGCCTAACTACAAAATGCCTTCAGCAAAGACCATTATTTTAAAAACTTGGAGCCGAACTAAAGATTTCGTATATGTTGCTTTCCCGATAATAATTATTGGAAGTCTTATCGTAGAAGGTTTTGCATTATCTGGCTTAATGCCTTACTTTGTAGAAGCCGCCACTCCTTTAATGACTTGGTGGCTTGGTCTTCCAGCAATAACTGCAATCCCACTACTCTTTGGAATCTTGCGCAAAGAGCTTACTCTAATTCTTCTATCAACAGCTATGGCTTCAATAGGATTAGGTATAGCTTCACTAAGTCAAGTGCAAATGATTGTCTTCGCTTTAGTAGTTATGATCTATGTACCATGCTTAGCAACAATAGCTGCCTGTAAAAAAGAGTTCGGGTGGAAGAAATCTTTAGCTATTGCTATAATCGATATAGCTTTAGCATTAATAATAGGTGGGATAGCATTTCGAGTGTTGAGCATGTTTCTATAGCAATTAGGTATGCTAAAAGGGTCTACCCCATTGCTCGGCAAAAGCTACTTCCTCTAAAGATTTTCTTTGCGATGGTTGGGGCTGCTCAACTGGGTGTCCTATAGTGATCAAAGCCTGAGGCTCTATTTCTTTAGGAATGTTTAATGCTTCTCTTACCGCATCTTTGCAAAATATAGGTGCACAGTGCCAGCATGATCCTAACTTTTCCGCATATGCCGCAAGTAGTAAGTTTTGAACAGCTGCCGATAGACTTTGTATTGCCAATTCACGTTCAATTTGTTTACGTTTTTCATCAGGATAACTATCCATATTTTCAAGTGTAATACATGCTATAATGAGAATAGGTGCAAAGGAAAAGCGGTCTGCTGAAGCTTTTACAGTTGCTTCACGTGCAAGTCTTGGAACACCGTCTTTTTCAAGTTCACGCAACCAAATGGCGCCCATAACGTTTGATAAATTATTTTTACTTTCCTTATCGCTTAAGACTATAAACTTCCAAGGTTGAGCGTTATGCGCTGAAGGTGCCCATAATGCAGCGCTAAGTATTCGTCGAATTGCCTCAGTTGAAACAGATTGTGAAGTATACCTTCTAACGCTACGACGTTTTTTTATGGCATCTATTAAGTCAACCATAATGGTCAGTATCCAATATTATTGATTTATTCTTTTATGGATATTCTATTTAACAAATCTAAGCAACACTTGTAAGTTAATATTGTTAACTAGATTATTTTCTAGATAGTTGTGGTTTTTTTGAAGCGATTTAGAAGCTTTTGGGTGGTTGGAGAAAAAATCTTTTTCAACGAACTTGCGCAGATGGTAATAATTGCTGAAGAAGCTAACGCATTAGTAAAGGTAATGTTCAGAATGGCTTACGAGGAAAAGCCTTTAGCAAAATGCATGGCTGAGGTGCGAGCCTTAGAAAAAAAGTCTGATGCATTCGCCTTCAAGTTAAGTGAAAACATAATGAGTGGTGCTGTTAGCCCAAATATTCTTGATAATCTGATTGAATGCGTTCATATTGCCGACAATATCGTTGACACTTATTATTACCTGAGTCGAGAACTATACAGAATGTCTAAGGCTAAGTCAGCTGATTATCCCCTTCATCAAGAGGAAATATGGGCTTCATTGTATGAGCGCCTGCTAGATCTTTCTGGGCAATCACTTTCAAAGTTGCAAGAAGCTTTCTCTAGCGGTAGCGTTTCACACGTTTTAGAACTGCAAAAACAAATTGAATCCATTGAAGAGCAAGGTGATGATATAAAAGATGCTGGATTTGACAACCTATACGGTGTCGGACCTAGAATTCATTATCTGCAGTTTTATCATTACTCAGAGTTATTGCATAAATGCGACGATATACTTGATTCATGCGAAGACTTCTCTGACTTAATAGTGTCCATAATTACTGCTCTTCTTAAGTGAGTATTTTATGCTGGACTTTTTTATACTATTAATTTTGATTTTTGTGACAGTAGCGTTTGTTTCAGGCAATAATTTATCTGTCTGTGTTGGTCCTGCTGTTGGTTCGCGAATCTTAAATCGTCGAATGGGTGCGTTTTTTGGTTCATTAGGTTTTTCACTTGGTTTAATACTTCAAGGTCCGGTGATGGTCAGATCAGTTGAGGCTTTATTACCTAATGCAACTATCGAGCTCCGGATAGAAGCTCTACTAGTGATATTAGTAATTTTCATTATCGCATTAGCATTTAGGGTGCCTGTATCGCTTGGGATGTCAATTGTAGGTTTGTTTTTAGGCTTATCAATAGCTAGAGGATTACCAACTGATACCGGCTTTATTGTAGAAGTAGTTTTAACTTGGGTTACTGCACCTGCTATTGCCCTTGGTTTAGCTTATTATTCAATGTGTGCTCTTAACAAAAGATGGCCTGAGAACTTCTGGAAACGACTCCAAATATACAAAATTGTTCTATTAGTACTATCCTTTTCATCCTCATATGTTCTAGGTGCAAACACAATTGGATTAGTTGTAGCAACTGGCGGCTTTGAACCTGTTTTCCTGTTAATTAGTATTATTGCAGTGTTTATTGGATCTTTCTTTTTAAGTAAAGGCCAAATAAACCGAATCACTCAGGAATTGTTCTTATTACGATATCCAAATGCAACGGTTTCGCTTGTTACGACAACAATTCTTGTTGAAGTTGCAACCCTGCTTAATATTCCATTATCAAATACTCAAATTACAACAGCGGCAGTTTTTGGAACAGGTTTATCTTATAAGACAAAACTAGTTTCACTCAAACCATTTTTGGTTATTATCATAGGTTGGGTAATGTCACCATTACTTAGTTTCCTTATAGGTATGATAATCATATAGACAACTTTTTAGATAGTTATATGTAATTACTCATCAAGCATTTCTATCATAGCTTTATTACAACATTCTGGTGCTTTCTCCACATTTCGCTTTACATCGCCCGTGCAAGAAATATCATACTCGGTTCGTATCCTACGACCACATTTTGTACATTCAAATAACGGCATAATCAACACCTTCAACACACTATTACAATGTTTACAAAGGCTTGCGTAAATAATATACCCTGCCAAATTTTATGACATTATAGGCGAAAACTCTAATGTTAAATTTAGACTTTAATAAGCCAATAGGTATTTACTTGATTATTATTTGGGCAGTGATAAATCTGCTTATGATGCTTTTACTAATTCCAGGCGATGCTGAAGATATCAATAATTATCTTGAAGTAATCCTTTGGGGTCTTTCTATACCTGCATTACTAGTTATGCGTAAAACAGGTGCAGCATTTGTCATAGTAACATTATGTATTACCCTGTCAACTAGTATGGGTATACTATTACTAGCCTATTACGAAGGAATGCTGGCCGAAGCAGTGGGCTATGTCAATGCTTTACGAATAATAATTAACATAATTGCTATAATTTACATGTTCAAATTAGTTTTTGCAGGTAAATTTCGATGAACATGCAAATTTACACAACAGCTTCTAAACCACAAAATACCTAAAAATCTTTTTTTTCGACAACAATTTTTATGCTTTAGTTATCGGTTCCATATATAGCTACAATTTGATAGCTAATCAGTTTTTACAATAGTAGTCAAATTTATGCCTTACTTATAGCCTAAAATTAGGGTTGGCGGGTACAGGTTAGTTAACTTGACGCGGACCTGAAAAGTTTTCTGGGGAATGAGGGGATGAGGGGACACTTTTTCCGCGTGTTTGTTAATTCCTTACCCGCCAATCTTGATGCAACGCTTGATGGCTCAGGACACAATTAGTTCTTAATGCCATTAAAAGAATATAATAATATGTGACTGTTGTAGTGCAACAACAAACAACAGTTTATGGGTGCACTATGCTTGTGTGTTTTAATTAAATTGTAAATTGTTGTATGATGCTTCATTTAAGAAAATTTTTTATATTATTTTTTAGAGTATGTGGAATTGAATATTTTAATTTTTTTCCTTTTGTTAAGTAATGTTTTTTGCAGGTTGTTTTACTTTTAATTTTATTACTGTTTATCTTTGTTAGAGCAATGATTATTTATTAGCAGTGTGAAAAATCATAGAAAGGCGCGTTTATAATATGAGTGAGCGAGAAGTAAGGGTTTCAAAAATTAAAGATGGTACTGTTATCGATCATATAAGCTGTGGTTATGCTCTTGATGTTGTCAAAATATTGGGAATAACTGGTCATGAAAAGCAGGTTATGACTATAGGTGTCAATGTACCTAGTAAACGTTTGAAAGCAAAAGATATTTTAAAAATTGAAGGTCGTGCACTCAACCACAAAGAAGTTAATAGAATTGCTCTTATCGCGCCCCGTGCTACAATAAATATTATCCGTGACTACAAGGTAGTTGAAAAAGTTGAAGTTCAGCTTCCTAAACAAATCGAAGATATTATCAAATGTAATAATCCTGCTTGTATTAGTAATAGTAATGAGCCTATAGGTGCTAGGTTCTACGTTGAAAATGAAGATCCTCTATTGCTTAGATGTCATTATTGTGGTCATATATTAGAAAAAACTGATGTGCTAAAACAATTCTAATTTTTGTGTTTTTCTTAATTTAAATATGATTTTTGTTTGTTGTTTTAAATTAAAATATGTATTCGCATAATGTTTGCTTCTACATGTTAGCAGCAGTCTTTATTGTATCTTACTTTAGTTGCATATTTTGTGTGCTATTTCGATGTAAATTTTTGGTGTGGTTGATTGATGACAATTAATTGTTGTCTTTATTGGTGTTATTGGTGAGTCTGGTTTTTTCATGATTTTTGTTTTGTTTGTTTAATTCTGCGTTTCTGAGTGTATGTGTAAAATGTGTTTTTTATGTTAATTGTCAAGTGGCTCAAAATCATAAATTTATATAATATATATAGTTTATTTTTTAATATATTGAGTATGTCGAAATACAATATATTTTCGTGCTTATGTATATAGTTTCAAAAACGAGGATTAAAAAATGAACTCTACCTTTAAGCTTGGCATTAGCATATTGGCAATTGCCATTATTCTTGGGAGCGCTTTAGGTATAATGTTTTTTAGCCAACCTAATAGCACACCAAACCCGTCTTCCAACATATCTCCAACTATGTCTCCAAACCCTACAACCACTAGTTTATCTTCTGGTACTAATGTGAATCTAAATGGTGCAGGTGCTAGTTTTCCTTACCCACTTCTAGACGGCATAATAAGCATCTATAGAACAATTGCCCCTTCTGTACAAATTAATTATCAACCTTCAGGCAGTGGTGCTGGGGTGACCTCATTGAAAGACAAGTTAGTAGACTTTGCCGCTTCAGATGCTCCCTTAAGCGCTTCGGAAGTGGCAAATATACCTAGTACAGTGCACATCCCTGAAACCATCGGTGCAGTGGTAGTAACATACAATTTCGGTTCAGAAACTCCTAACGGTTTGAAACTAACTGGGCCAGTTATAGCTGATATTTATCAAGGTAAAATTACTAAATGGAATGACCCAGTAATAGCCGATTTAAACCCAGATATAGTATTGCCTAATCAGGCAATAACAGTTGTACACCGCTCAGACGGTTCAGGAACAACCTACATCTTTACTAGTTATCTTTCAGAAGTGAGCAACGATTGGTCCTCTGAAGTAGGCAGCGGCAAAGATATTGCATGGCCCACAGGTTTAGGCTCACCAGGTAATGCAGGTGTTGCAGGCATAGTCAAAAGTACTCCTTACTCAATAGGCTACGTCGAGTTAGCATATGCACTAGAGACAAGCATGAACGTAGCGAAAATCAAAAATCCAGCAGGCAACTTTGTACTTCCTACTACAATCTCAACCGAGTATGCTGCACAGGCAGCAGCATCCCAAGGCCTACCCAGTGGATCTGACATCTGGTCAAATGTAAGTCTACTCAATACTGATGGCGAAGATGCTTACCCGATAGTGAGCTTTAGCTACATTATAGCCTTCAAAGAACTTAATGTGGTACCGGGCATGACCCAAGAGAAAGCTACCGCTTTACTAGAATTTCTATGGTATGTAATTCACGACGGTCAAGAAATAGCTCCAGATCTATCATACGCTCAACTTCCTGAAAATGTAATACAAATCAATGAAGCTACCCTAAAAAGCATCACCTACAACGGACATACTCTAATTAATGGATAAATTTTTATCATTTGCTCCTCTGCGGGTTGGGAATAAGCCTGTTTTCCATGGCAAAGTGACTATTTAAGCCTTAATTTGGGGCTATTTTTGTGGGGAAAGCTGTTTTTGGGCAGATTTTAAACAGTTTGTAACGTGAGCCCGCATGGCCGATAACGCCATTGCATGTATCAAACTTAAGCCTATGGGCATATGCACCCGGGCATACCGCCGAAGTGTTTTTGGCATGCATCCAAACATGCACACATACACATAACAAGAAAGTACACTAAAACGTGCAAAATCCATGGAAAAAAGCCAAAAAATGCACCCAGGCAACCCAAATATGCATTCATTTGCAACATCAAAAATGCATTAGCGTGTGCATGCCCATAAATTGCCTGCAGCCAAATTGGCAAATAGATTAGCATGCTGCCTTGTCCCGATTTTAATTGTTAAAGAACGTTGGGCTGGTGGCTTTGTCTGGTCTGCCTATGTTTAGGGCTGCTTCCCTGGTCAGTATATGGCACAGCAGGCTGTAGAATGAGATGCAGGCTACCTTGGCTGCACCTCTGGCTTTGTTGTTCTCTAGGCTGTAGTGGTTTTTTAGAAAGCTATAGACTGCTTCTATGCGAGGTCGTTTGTGGTATTCTTTGATTTGGTCTGCTGGGCCGTAGGTTCTAAACTTTCTATCAACCCTAAGAAGGCCAGGCACGCCTCTTTTGTGGCATGCAGGATAGGGTACAACCACCAGTGGCGCAGAAGCTCTTAGGCTTTGATTGCTAAACTGGCTATCTGCAATAACGCCCCTTAGCATAGCTTTTGAGGAGAATATTTTTTGCTTACTCTTCTCTACAAGGGCTAAGGAGTGGCGTTTTTCGTTCTGGTTAGCACACACAACCAGTGAGGCGAGTGGAAGCATGGTCTTGGAGTCGATAGAAAGGTGAAGTTTATAGCCTAGATTGTAGGTTTTACCATTCCTTCCGACCCTTGCGTCTGGGTCTGAGTAGCCGATTTGGCTATTTAGCGGGTCTCGGGTGCTGTAGGCTTTGATAAAAGATGCATCTAAAACCACATCAACTTGGTTTTGGCTGCTAACGCTTAGTAGTTTGATTACTTTTTCATCAATTATCTGGCCAAGCAGGTCGGCTCCGACTCTGGCTATGAAGCGGCTAAGCACTGATCTGCCGTAGCCTTTTTGGCCTTGCTTTATTAAGCACAGACGTCGTAGCCGCAAATCAAAGTCAAGAAGCCTTGTTAGCTCTCGTAGGCTTCTTATGTTTTTCATGCGCATAACAATTAAGGCTCTAAAGATGCCCATAGCATCTCTTGGTGGCCTGCCTGGGCCTGATTGGTGAAAGCAAGCTAAAATGCGCGCTTTGGCAAAGCTTAAGTCCACGTTTAAGAAAAGGGTCTCTATGGTCTCGTGTTCATCTTGCCGCGCTAGGACTCACCTCCTAAGCTTGGGCTAGAGGCTTTATGGACCCGAGACCCCGTTTAAAAAATAAACGTTAACTGGCTCATCTTGAAACAAAACAATTTCGGGACAAAGCAGCATGCTATTAATTTGTTGAGAAGAAAAGGGGTTAAGGGTAGTTATTGCTAGCCAAGTGTTTGTTTTTTATTTTTTACGTTCCAACATACCAGTCGTAGAAGTACTTGTTGTTGTCAATCCATCCATGTGGGATGCTTCTGTCATCAAGCCATTGATCACTCCAAGCTGTACCGCTAGAAAGACCTAAAGATTCGTAATTTAGGCTCCATGTGTAAGAGGCGCCATTAAGGTAATAGATCATCTGGTTGCTTGCTTCAATGTATGGAATGTCGGTTGGAATTAGTGGACCATCATCCCAGTAAATGTATTCATAGTAGACTTGTCCATATCCGTCAACGTCACGTGCGTCTTGAGAAGCGGTTTGCCAATCCCACAGTTCTGTGTCAAAGTCATAGAGAAACAGCGCATAGTCGCCGTATTGATCCTGAGCTAAGACGAGGTTATAGTATGTCATGCCATAAAGTGTGCCAAAATAGTTGTTTTGTTCAAGCCATTCAAAAGTGCGCACCCAGTTGAAGTGATCATTGTTTGCAATGCTCCAATCCCAAGCGCCGATTTGCCTGTCCATCGTGTCACTTCCGCTGTTGTATGAATAGATTGTGCTTACCTCAAATGCGTTAGGATCAGGGGCTCTTGATGATGGAGCATACAGGAGGGCGCCTTCAGGCAGCGTAAGATCAGGTTGCACATAGCACATTACTTCCAGGCCCATAATCATCGGTTGGCCTGTTCCAGAGTCTTCTTCATAATTTAGGTATGTGCCAAAAGCTTCATGATGCTCTACCTGCTGCAATATGGATTCTTGCCCTGAATATTGCCCTAGTAGATCAGCATTGATTAATGTGCCGTTAGGTGCTAGCTTTGGCAGTCTAAGTTGTGCATCAGTTATA
>CAYSWL010000054.1:0-14880 GCA_964434745.1 uncultured Candidatus Bathyarchaeia archaeon
GTTATTATCTGGGTAGTGTTTGGTGTAAAGGTTGGTAGAATAGATGAGGAGGGTGTTGCCGTAGAGGATGGATGTATTGTAGGTGTAGGTGCAGGAGTTAGTGTATGTATTGGTGTTAAAGTCAAAGTTGGAGTAGGTGAAGGGAAAGGAGTTTGTTGAATTGGTGTTGGTGTTGGAGTGATTTTTGGAGTAGATGTAATTTTTGGGGTTAGTGTAGGTGTGAGTGTTGGACTAGGCGTCAGTTTAGGTGTTAGAGAAGGTGAGGGTTGGGGTGTTTCGATGATATTTATTGTGAAATATTTGATGTCTGTAAGGGTCATTTTTCCAAAGTTGCTCCAGTATAGTTCTATTGTTAGAGATTCAATTCTTGCAGGTTCAGTTGCAATGTAATTGAATGTGAATGTTTTGACTTGGGAAAAATATCGAAAAACATATGCATTTTGTCTTTCAATTTCTATGCTATGAGTTTTGAGAATGACTACTAGGTCAGCGCCTAGGATTCCACAAGCATAGTTTTGGACGGATACAGTTATTAAGATAGAGGTTCCGATTGAAACCGTATCTTGATACGTTATGTTTTTTATTTGCGCATCAGTACTTGTAGGTTCGGCAGCCTTAACTAGGTAAACAGTCAAATGGAAACTTGAGCTTGCTAGAAGCAGTAGTAAAAGTACTGTTATAGAGGCTAAACGTTTCAACCTCGTTTCCTTCGTATCTAAGATGAACAATAGTAAAAGTTAAAAGAATTCGTGATTACAACAGACAGCCACAAAGCAGGCTGTTAAATTTAATAAAAGAGCCTACGTACACCATAAACAAGATCATAACATTTACCTGGTTGTCTTAAACCAATTGTATCTACCTTAAATCTAATTTTGTAATTATTTACAAAAGAGAAAAATTTTGGATTCTTTAAAGGTATAGATTGCTTGCCATACCCGTTAAAGAAAATAGGCAAGTTGGATTTATTTGAGGCGTGCTAAGATATCGAATTTACCTGTTTTCAATTGGGACAAATGGTCTGTTGAATTCGCCGACATATTTTGACTCGGGACGTAATAGTACAGCGTCTTCGTATTGTTCTATGATGTGGGCCACCCATCCGGAAATTCTGCTTGAAGCAAAGAATGGGGTAAAGTACTCTTTTGGTACGCCTAGTGCATCCATGGTGACGGCCGCATAGAAGTCGACGTTGGGATAAATTTTCTTTCGGCTAAAAACAATATCTTCAATTTTTATGCATTTATTGTATAAACTGAGAGTTCGGTCACGATGACAAAGGTCCTCGACCATGCCTCTTAAGTGCTTGGTTCTTGGATCTTGGGCTCTATAGATACGATGCCCAAAACCCATTATTTTTTTCTGGTCAGCTAGTAAACCGTTAATATATTCTTCAACTTCTTCTTCTAGGTTTATGTCATCGAGCATTTCCATAACTTTTTCGCTGGCACCGCCATGAAGTGGACCTTTAAGGGTGCCTATTGCAGATGTCACAGCAGAGTACATGTCTGAGTTAGTGCTTGCTGTTACACGAGCAGCGAATGTAGAAGCATTAAATCCGTGATCAATGTGGAGAGTCATATAGCGGTGTAAAACTGTTGTCTCTTTATCGTCTGGAATTTCACCTTTGAACATATATAGGAAATTTTGTGCAAACCCGAACTCCGGCTTTGGCTCTGGAACTGTTTGATTAAGACGACTTCTGTAAATTGTAGCTACTATTACGGGTACTTGTGCAATTAATCGTGTTGCTCTTCGTAAGTTTGCAGCATCAGAGAACTCGCTACCTTCAGGGTCATACTCTCCAAGATGAGATACTTCGGTGCGTAAAATATCCATTGGATGACAGTGTTTAGAAGTGCGCATTATACTATCAACTATTGGGTCAGGTAGTTTCATTGCAGATACAAGTTCAGACTGGAAATTTTCAAGCTCCTGTTGGTTTGGAAGTCGCTTATGAAGCAACAAGTACGCTACTTCTGCATAGATAACACGACCTACTATATCATCGATATTATATCCTAAATAGTAAAGAACTCCATTGAAATCTACATAGCTAATCTTGGTTTCAGCTGCTGCCACATCTTTCAATCCGCGAACGACTACTCTCTCAGAGTTATCAATCATCTTAACATCTATCATCCTATTTTTTATTTTTTGCACACATAATATGGGTCGAAGCAAGAACAGTGTGCCCATTCAATACTCGCCAGGTTGAAAAAGGGACGACTATTCCTTTGACATGCATGGTGTCCCCTCCTCAGTCCGTACTTAAAAAAACAACAAGTTATAAAAAAGTGTATCTGTTTTTTAGTTTTTGTCATACATTACACAAAACTCATCAATATGACGTACCATCATCATACATGATGTTGGTACAATTAAAATTAGCCGAAGTTGCTTGAAAAATTAGAAGAATGCCAAAGTTATTAACATAATATTAGTTGATTTGCTGTGTACAGGATAGTTTGTTTACTTCAGTTACTGCTTTGATTGAAACTTCAAGCATATCGTCGGTAGGTTCTTTTGTAGTTAAGCGTTGAAATGCTAATCCAGGTGAAACTAAGACTTTAGTAACAGGAGAGTTTTTGTATTTTCCGCTAAGACGAAGTAGTTCGTATGATATTCCGGCAATTACCGGTATAAGTAACAGCCTGTAAGAGAGGTTGATTACGAATCCGAGGTCGGGCATTACTGTAAACAGTACAATACTAATTATTAGCACTATGAAAAGAAAGCTGGTTCCACATCTTGGATGTAACCTAGAAAAGGTTCGAACATGTTCAACATCCATAGGAACGCCTGCCTCATGGGCATGTATAGCTTTATGTTCAGCTCCATGATACATCAATACCCGTTTGTATTCACCCCACATAGAAATGAGAGATAAATAAGTGATAAACATGGTCAAACGTATGATAGCTTCGGTAAGAACAAACCAAAAGTCCTTTAGACCAAGCCATGTAGATAGCAAGAAAGGCACTAAGAAAAATACAGCCATTATACCCACCACGCCAATTGCTAGCAGGGCAATTTCACCAATACCAAAAGCTATCTTTTCAGCTGGTTTTTCGTCATTGCGTTCATTTTCAGCACATTCATCTTCCATGGCGGTGTTTGCAGAAAACATTAGACCTTTAAAACCAAGATAAAGACTTTCAACCATGTTAACAATGCCTCTAAAGAAGGGCAATGCGAGAATTTTGTGTTTTTCAGAATATGGATTTATACGCTGTATGTCTGTTACGATTTCTTTGTTAGGTTTTCGTACACACGACACTAAGTGTTTTCTCGAACGTATCATTACACCTTCGATTAAAGCTTGTCCACCAAACGCTAAAGAGGTCTCTTTTTTTAGATTATCCGACAGTGCACTCACCTAACCACATGACAACAATCCAAGCTAATGCTTATAGCTTATAAGACAACTACATATAAATGCCGCTTGTAAAAACCGCATATATTGGAATATACAATAAAAGCAGTAAATAAAAGGTCAACAATTTTCAAAGAAATGTAAAAACTAACTATCAACACAATACATCGCGTTAAAAGCACCTAATAATATAATTATTACGGCAGCATGAAAAAGCAAAATTAAAATTAAAAAGCTCTAGAAGAGTATAGTACATCAAAGATGTTAAACAAATAGATGGATTGTTCGATTAGAAATGTTAGGACAGTTTTTAAGGTAGAAAAGCTTATCTTTTGCAGGTTTACTTTGATTGCATGAATTCTGCAAGGATAGAAGAGTTACGCCACTAAGGCAAGAACTAAAATAGCATGCAAAAAAGTGATCACTAAGTAGGATGTAAATAATGTCTGAAAATAAACCAGAATGGCCAGAATATGGCGATTTAGTTATCGCCACAATAGAAAGCGTAATGGATTATGGAGCGTACGCTAACCTGGATGAATATAAAAAGAGAGGTTTCTTACATATTTCAGAAATCTCCAGCGCGCGTATACGAAACGTACGTGACTACGTACGCGAGAATCAAAAGATGGTTCTAAAGGTTTTACGTGTAGATGTGGAAAAAGGCCATATTGATCTTTCACTTAGGCGTGTTACTAAGCGTGAACGTATAGAAAAAATTAAGTCTTGGAAAAAAGAAAGAAAAGCCGACGCTCTATTAAATGCGATTGCTGAGAAATCCGGTTTATCGGTACATGAAGTCTATGAGAAGGCAGGAGTACCTCTTGAACAGAAATACGGGTTATATGAAGGCTTTGAAAAAACAGTTAAAGATGGCATTGAAGTTCTAACCAAGCTAGGCATACCCGAAGATTTAGCTAGCGTAATCGTTCAAGTCGCAGAAGAGCGTATAAGAATAAAGATGGTAAAAGTTAGAGGTGTACTAGAAGTACGCTGTGTTAAACCTAATGGCGTTAAATGCATCCAAGATGCTTTTACGGCTGCAAAGAAAGCACAAAAAGCTAAGGACATAAAAATCGAATTCTATGTCATAGCAGCACCAAAATATAGCCTTGAAGTTTCAGCTGACAATTGGAAACGCGCAGAAGAATATCTAGAGAAAGTAAGTGGTAGTGTAATTACAAACATAACTAAAGTAGGCGGAAATGGAACCTTCAAAAGAGAAAAATAATCAGTCAGTCAACAAAATAGGGTAAAATAGCAAGAAAAAGGAACAATAAGGGCCATTATGTGGCTCAATAGTTTTTTATTTATAAATATTAACATTTTAGAGCAGTTTTGCTAAATCTTGATTACAAAATGGAAAAAGCAAGAAGGTAAGCGACAATTACTGTGAAGAAGATTGTTTTCTTTGAATTAGGGTATTTATTGAGTTAATTAGAGCGTCGCATGCATTTTTTCTAGCATCTTTAGATGTGTCGGTTTCTATGTTGGCAATTTCCTGTTCTAATTTTTGCACTTTTCCTGCAGTAGCCATCTTTTTATTCATGTATGTATCGTGAAGAATTTCTTGTTCAACCTTAAAATTTTGCATCGTTTCTTCTAGTTCAGCTTTTGTCTTGCTTAACTTTTGAGTTATTTCAGCTATCTTCTGCGCTTTAATCCGTTTTGACATTGGACTAAAGAAACTGGTTTTCATCTTTTCTGCAAAAATTTGTTCTTCTTCTAAATCGTGTACATTTTTTGTTAAGCGCTCTATTTCGGCATTTCTTTTCTGACTTAACATTCTGGTCTGGGAAGCATAGTCGGCATCTAGCTGGGCTAAGTAATGATTTGTATCTGAAAGAACATTTGCTGATTCTTGCATAGAAGTTTCTTTGAGTCTTCTATCTGCAAGTTCACGCTCAACATCTACAAAAATTTGAGAGCGTTCCTTGACAAACTGTTCATCTACTGCAACAACAGGGTTAGATTCAAACTCTGAAACAGTTCTACGTACATTCATTAACCATTCATCAAAGTATTGACTAAATGGAAACAGAGCAAAAACCTGAGTACCTAAATTACTTAGAGTCTTTAGAGTTGGCTCTGCAACTTCATTTAAAGAAGGTCCAGCAGGCACATCTGGGATTTGTTTACGCCCAGTACGCTTAGATTTTCCCTGTGCTGCTTTTTGTCGCTTTTGGCCAGAACTTCGGGACCCTTTTTTAGAGTTTTCCATATGGAACCTTCAGTACCAGGCAATATTTAAACAGTAAGTTTAAGTCAAGATATGAAATTTAGAAAAGAAAGACTAAGGCATTTTTAGAAGAAATCGACGCCAGTCAGAAAGCTCTTCACAACAAAAATGGCAATTTGTAGATAGCGTAGATAAAGTTACTGTATTAATTTAATATAGGTTAGTTCAAGTCTAAATCACAATTTTAGTCAACAACTCAACATTAGATCAGAAAATTATTAACAACACAAACATACAGCGGCATGCAAAGTATCTTGTTCGCTATAGAAAAAAGTAACAATAATAAGTTTAAACAGAATAATCTCAAAGTAATACAGATTTTTTGTTTAAACCTTAATAATTTTCTGGTTATTGCAGTGGAATTATAAAAAAAGTATGGCATAATAAACCTGTTGGATATTTAAAATATAGCGAATAATGTCAATTAACCTAACATTTTTAAGATATCTAAATACACATACAAACTGGCGTAGGATCACATAAAGACAATACAGGGGGATTAATATCTTTAAACTTAAAGCTGCCTTAATTTCAGTTGTTACTTCTGTATTGTTGATTATTCTGTTAAGTTCAAGTGCTATGCATGCTAACGCTTTAGTGTATGATTGGCCAGTTGCGTTTGAACAGACACCTATGCCTTGCTATGGTCCAAGCATATGTGCAAACATAAGTAGTAATGAAGTTAACCTTGGTGAATCTGTAACTATAACAGGACATATTTCTCCGCCAGAGCCAAACTGCACTGTAAGGGTGACCTTTACCAGGCCAGATTACACTTGGATAGATCGATATGTTGAAACTGATCCGGAAACAGGCGAATTCAATATTACCCAACAATTAGACATGATAGGCTACTGGAATATTTTTCCTATTAAACAGCACATATCAGATCGGTTATATGCTTATGTAATTGACCCAGCTAACCCCGATGCACCTGTTCCCACGACAATTCCTCTACCGCCGTTTAAAACCAATTACATTATTCTTGTGGGAGCAGCAATAATCTTAGCAATAGGTACAACAGCTCTTATTGTAGGAATAAAAAATAAAACTCGTAAAATTAGCGGTCTTCGCCTTTTAGTTCAAGTGGGCATGGTCTGCATAATATTTTTTGGGGTGTTTATTGACCATCAAAATATACCAGTACCGGCAGAGCAGATTGCACCTCATGAAGTTCTCATAGGCGGGGATATTCTTGATATTCTACCAGACGGCATTCCTCTTCCAGTTTTTGGATGTTGGTATCCTTGTGGAAGAACAGTTACTTGTCCACTTTGGCCTTTACAGGCATATCTTTTCCCGTTCTGGGAGGCTGGACATGGATGGGGAGTTGACTATATCCTTTCAGGTATAGAACGAATAGCCATTGTACTGGGCATAGTAATTGTGGCAGCAGTAATTTTAGGAAGATTCTGGTGTGGCTGGATCTGCCCCTTCGGCATATATTTAGACTTAATTACTCGAATTCGAAAAGCATTAGGAATTAAACATCGAAACCTCTCAGCCAATGCTAACGAGAGACTTCACCAACTTGGCTATATAGTGCTAGCGTTAATACTGATTTTAAGCATTATTTTTGGTTCGCAAGCTATAGCAGGTGTTCAGCTAGTTCCAGGCACTGAAAATGGGGGTTTAATTAACACATACTTTTCAGCGCCGTTCTGCCAAGTTTGCCCCATGAAACCACTTTGCCTAATTACACAAGGCACAACAGGCATTATGAGAACAGAGTGGATTATGGAAACAACTACAGGCGACTTCTGGCAACTTGGCCAATACATTACGTCTCTCAATCTTGCTGTTTTAGCCATAGTAACTGCTGCAGCATTCTTCTTTAGGCGCTCATGGTGTAGAATCTGCCCGTTAGGAGCATTAATCGCGCTATTTAATCGATATCCACCTTTCAAATGGATCTCTGGTGTGAAACTTGAGAAAGTGGAAGAGAAATGTACGAAATGTGGCGTATGCAAAAGAGTATGTCCAACTCAGGTCACTGAAGTGTATGAGAAAAAAGGCGGTGATGTAACTTCTGCAAAGTGTCTTCTATGCTTACGTTGTGTAGAAATGTGCCCCTATGAAGATTGCTTGAAATTTAAATTCGCAGGCAAAACAATCTTCAAATCTAGAAACTGGTTGAACAACAAGCCAAATAAAAAAATAAATAATGGGTAACCTTTTAAAAATACATATTTTTCTAATGATAAAAATTTTTTTCTACATAGAGAGACAAAATAAGCAAATTATATGAATAAAAAACAGTAAAAGAACATATTAAGTATAAAAAAGCTATTTTTGGTTTACAGATTGTAACGTTATTAGAAATAATAGTAAAATTAGAAAAGGCTGATAAATTATGCGTTCATCGAACCATAGTGGTGTATCATCAGTTAAACCTATCAGAATTGCATGCATAGGGGATAGCATAACCGAAGTTAGTGGTTATACAGAATACTTACAGAATCTGCTAGGCACAGACTATATTGTTGGTAATTTTGGTGTTAGCGGATCTACTGCTCTGCGTGGTTTATATTCATCTTACATGGATCAGCCGGCATTTGAAGAAGCAAAGAAGTTTGCACCTGATAAAGTAGTCATTATGATAGGCACAAACGATGCGAGTCCAGACGTTTATGAAAATATTGGAGGGTTTGAGACTGATTATAAAGAATTAATAGATGGTTTTTTGATTCTTGGAAGCAAACCTAAAATCTGGGTTGTAAAACCACCCCCAATCTTCAACACCGCCTTCGGCCCGCTTAATGATAATTTAATTAAAGGCGTCATTTTTAGTATTGAACGGTTGGCAAAAGAGCTTAATTTATATGTAATCGATGTTTATAGCGCATTATTAAATCACCCAGAATACTTTTTTGACGACGGCATACATCCAAACTTTGAAGGCGCAAAAAATATAGCTATACAAGTGAAGAACGCTATTACCTCAACTGATACATAGATAGGCATCACACAATAATTCCGCAATCTAATAGATAAAACGCCTACTTTGCAAAATTAAACAATACAAATATTATTTTGGAAAATAAATTAGGGCCATATTGATTAAAATTTATTAATACAAAATTCCAAATAGGTGAGGCGTCGAGAGGGAAAGGATTGAACCCAAGCAGGGCAAATCGACCCTTCCTGTAGATCTCATACGCACTACAGCCATAGTGTTGGTTATTTTACTTCATGCTGCCATAGAACCAGTTCAGGTCATAGATGAAATGTCTTCTGCAAATGTAACTTTGTGGTGGACAGTAAACGTTTACAGTGCAATTGCTAGACCTGCTGTGCCATTGTTTGTAATGCTTACTGGAGCTTTGCTTCTTCAGCCATCTAAAGTTACAGAACCGATAGGTCAGTTTTTTAGAAAAAGAATGAAAAGAATTGCCTTGCCGTTTATTTTTTGGGGCATAGTGTATTTTATCTGGCGTTTTTATGTTAATCAGGAAGTAGTATCTTATGAGCAAATTGTAACAGGCATATTGTCTGGCCCATATAATCATTTTTGGTTTCTTTATATGCTAATTGGACTTTATCTAGTTACACCTATATTACGTATTGTTGTCACTCACTCAGAATGGATAACAATCAGATACTTCTTTTTTATATGGCTTTTAGGGACAGCCATAACACCGCTTATTGCACTGTCAGGATCATTTCGATTGCATGATAGCGTTTTTATATTTACAGGATGGATAGGTTACTTCTTTTTTGGAGCGTACGTACAAAAAATTCGGCTACACTCTTGGATTTTGTATATTACTTTATTTTTTGGGATTATCGGAACTATATTAGGAACATACATGGTAACAGGCGTACTCGGTGGACGTCAAGGTCAATTAATAAATGATCCATGTAGCATTTGTGCCATTGCTGCGTCAATTACACTTTTTTTACTATTAACTAACCTTTCACCGGTTGATTATAGAAGCCAAAGAGTTAGTATCGGCAAACTAATCAAGTATATCAGCCAGAATACATTAGCAATATATCTTTTACATGTAATAGTTATGGAAATATTTCAGAAAGGATACATAGGTGTTAAGATAAGTCTATCAACACTTAATCCAATAATTGAAGTACCGCTTATCACAGCTGTAACTCTATTTAGTTGTCTTGGGTTAATCTATGTTCTAAAGAAAATACCATATGTTAAAAAAATAATTGGTTAAATAAGTGTGAAAATTATTGTTAATTGTAGGAATGCTTTTGTTTGATTGCTGCTAGTTTTCCGCCTGCAAGAATCATGGCTTTGTCGAATTCACTAAGGTCGCATTCAACTTGTATGGTTGTGCATGCGGTAGTATTTTTTACTGCGAGGCTTTTCTGCAGGTTTAATGTGTCAAATTCTAGCATATCGCCTTGTGATATTTTGTCATAGTCTTGTTTGTCAACAAATGTTAATGGGACTATTCCGAAGTTAATGAGGTTAGCAAGGTGTATACGGGCGAAGCTTTTGACTATTACTGCTTTTATTCCCAGATATTTTGGTGCTAACGCTGCGTGTTCTCTGCTGGAGCCTTGACCATAATTTTCTCCACCGACTATAAATCCGCCGTTTTTCGCTAACGCTCTTTGAGAGAAAGTTTTGTCTAATCTACAGAAGGTGTATTTGCTAATTTCAGGTATATTACTTCGAAGAGACATAATTTCAGATCCGCCGGGCAAAATATCATCTGTTGAAATGTTGTCACCTGCTTTTAATAGGACTTCACCAGACAGCTTAGATTGTAACGGCGCGAAAGTCGGCAACGGTTTAATGTTTGGACCCATAATTATTTCTGTGGATTTTACAGTGTTGGGAAAGATGAAGGCATTGTCAGTTATGAGAAACTTTTCAGGCATAGAAATTTTTGGGTACACACCAAGTTTTCTTGGGTCAGTTATTTCACCGGTTAATGCAGCAGCTACTGCTGTTTCCGGGCTTACTAGGTAGACTTTGGCATCTTCTGTGCCTGAACGACCTTTGAAGTTTCTATTAAACGTACGAAGTGATACTGCACCGCTTGAAGGAGCTTGACCAATACCAATGCATGGGCCACAAGCGTTTTCAATTATTCGCGCGCCTGCACGGATAAGGTGAGTAAGTTCTCCAGATACAGCCAGATTTTCCAATACCTGTCTAGACCCAGGCGATATTGTAAGACTGACATTATCATTCACCTTTTTATCTTTAAGAAGTGCAGCTACCATTTTTAGGTCACGAAGTGAAGAATTAGTACAGCTGCCTATACAGACTTGGTCTACAGGTGTACCTTCTACTTCGCTGACTGCTTTGACATTATCAGGACTGTGAGGTAAAGCTATTAGTGGTTCAACCTCGTTAAGGTTGATATCGATTACTTCACTGTATGTGGCATTCTCATCTGGTTTAAGGTCTACCCATTGATCAACGCGGTCTTGCCCAGAAAGAAAAGCCTTAGTTATTTCATCAGAGGGAAAAACAGAAGTTGTGGCGCCTGTTTCAGTACCCATGTTAGTAATAGTGCCTCTTTCGGGAACGCTTAGTGTTTTAACACCTGCACCACAGTATTCTAAGATTTTGTTGACTCCGCCTTTGACAGATATTTCCTGCAGAACTTTAAGTATTATATCTTTAGCTGTAACAAACGGAGAAAGCTCTCCAGACAAGTTTATACCTAATATTTCAGGCATTTCAAGATTGAAGGGTTCTCCAGCCATGGCTGCTGCCACGTCAAGTCCACCAGCCCCAATGGCAATCATACCCATCCCGCCTGCAGTAGGAGTGTGGCTATCACTACCTAGCAATGTGTAGCCGGGTCTTGCAAATCGTTCAAGATAGACTTGATGACATATGCCATTACCAGGGCGTGAAAAGATTATACCGTACTTTGCTGCAACACTTTGCAGGTATTTATGATCATCAGGGTTACGAAAATCATTCTGAAGCATATTATGATCTACAAAACTTAAACTTAGCTTTGTCTTAACTTGAGGAACACCGATAGCTTGAAACTCTAGGTAAGCTAAAGTCCCAGTTGAGTCTTGTGTAAGAGTATGGTCTATGATTAAGCCTATTGGTTCACGTGGTTTTGCTACCCCAGTTGCTAAGTGATTAGTAATAATTTTTTCAGATAAAGTCATACCCATGATTTTTTTCCGCCAAATACTCTTCAACATTTAATTATAAATTACGGGAGTATTGAAACTTAAATTTAAGGGCACCGCAAAATTTTGACTTTTTACTGCGAATTATACTGTCAGATACATAAATGGCGATCATTGCACCTAAGTTAAATCTATTACAAAAAAAGTAGGAGAGAATGATTTAGCATCTATTTCTGATTAGAGTATGCATCAAATCAGTTTTTGTTATTAATCCTAAGATTTTCTTTGGGTTTTCTTTATCTACTACAAGCACACGTCCTACTTCGTGTTCACTCATTTTCTTGAATGCATCTAATGCAGTTTCACCTACGTGTACAGCTACTGGTTTTCGGTGTATCGCTTGATTTACCAGAGTGCTATCTCGTGCTTCTTTGCTTATCTGAGAAGCGTCCTCTAATGTTATGATTCCGATGACTTCTCTAGATTCTCCTAAAACAGGGTAACCTATGTGATGGTGCTGTGCCATAAGATGAAGCAACTGGCTAATTGTCATATTATGAGGCACCGTTTCGACTTCTTTAGCCATGATATCTTCAACTTTAACGTGTTTAAGTGCTTCAGCTTCTCTTAACAAGAGAATTGGGAAATACCCGTAAGCTTTTTCCATGTTTTCTGCTGCTTCAAGTGCGCTTTTTCTTTTCTGCATTGCAGCACGCACTATATGTTCAAAAACAGCAGAGTGATTTTCTATTGCGTCTGTTTTAATGGCGCCATTTGCTACAGCATCGTTAAAGTAGGCTTCTCCGGTTTTTGTGCGAATAATTACAATAGACCAATCGTCTAGGGGGTAAGCTGCTCCGATTGATATGTCTGATAATTCGGCGGTAAAGTCCATGCAGGTACGGCAACTAGATTGGAGATGCTCATCTACTTCAGAAATTGGAATATTTATTGTTTTATTGTTTGTTTCAACGATAAAATCTGTAGATAAACGCATATGTTTAATTTCAGAGGGTTGGATACCGTACTTTTGGGTTATATAATCTAGTAGCGAATCTATCGAAAATGACCCAAAACAGAAAAGACCAATTGAGATAGCTAAATTATTGATGAATTTATGTTGCCAAGCTTCCATTTTTCTAAGTGCAAGGGTATGACAAGGTATTCCTACGTAGGCAATTTTTTGTTTTGTATAACCAAAGACTGCTTTGCCGTAAGCTTTGGCAACTGATGAAGTGAAATACTTGCATTTAACACCAGAGAGAGTGTCATCTTTAACAACTTCCGCAGGAGCTTGAGCATTAATATGGTTACGAGAATCAGATTGTGAATAGATTGTGCTATCAAAAATCTTATTCTTAACACCATAGTCTAGAAGTGCAACAGCAACTCCACCACCTTGACTTTGCTCACGTAATTTTTTGTCTGTAGCTTGAGCTAGCACTATTTTTCGATAATAACCTAAAGCTTCGTTCTTTTTAGGTGCATCAGAAACGAAATGCAAAGCCCTTAGAATAAGTGCTTCTGAGTGAGGACAAATTTCATAACATATAGGACAAACATCTAAATCTTCAGAACAGTCATGCAGCCTGTTTAGCTTATCATTTTCAATATGTAACGCAGTTGTTGGGCAAGCAACTTCACATGCGCCACATAAAGTACAAAAATTGTTATCTACGATTCGTTTTTTTAGAATATTATAGGATATGAATGTATCATCTTTTTGCGTGGAACCTCACCCTTACCACACATGGTGGGTTAGCAATTTATAAAATTAATTATTAATTTGAATTTTTTTATATAAAAAGAGAACAAAAATAATAAGTAAACACTAAATGATGAGGCCTTTTATCCCCAAAGACACCTATGCACTAGTATTTGTTGATATTTTCTAACTGGCAGATTCTATGTGTTGTTGATTGAATTTATAAGCTAGTATTTACAATATGAAAGTTGATGTTCTGTGCAATCGGAAAAATTCACGGGATGTCACTACACCAATGAATAAAAGGAGGATAAAAATACGACCGAAAAACAACAAGATGTCATATTCGTCGGAAACAAACCACCAATGAGCTATGTTTTGGCAATTATAACCGCATTCTCTTCAGGTACAGCCAAGCAAATAACCTTGAAGGCACGCGGTCAAGCAATAACTACAGCAGTTGACGTTGCAGAAATTGCCCGAAGCCGTTTCATCAAAGACCTCAAAGTAAGCACCATAGCCATCGGAACTGCCGAGATGCCACCGCGCGAAGGCGAAACAAGACCAAGAATGGTTTCCACGATAGAAATAACTCTATCCAAACCATAAACAGAACAGAGCAACACTATAGTTTGCTCTCCAACTCTTTTCTTTTCAACAAAAGTTTTGATTAGAAAAAACATAGCTTATGTTAAGATTCACTATTTTCTGATTGTTTTTGTTTAGATTTTTGCTGTAGATATGCTTGAACTTTTTCTGTTACTTCAGTGAAAGCTTTAGATGCAGCAGATTCAGGATGAGCAAAAATAAACGGTTTTCCCTGATCAGCATCTTTACCTACGGTTGGGTCTAAAGGAAGACTTGCAAGGAAAGCTACACCTGCTTCCTGAGCCATTTTTTTACCACCACCACTTGGAAAAATTTCAGTTTTTATACCGCAATGTGGACAGACAAAACTACCCATGTTTTCAACTACGCCAATAATAGGCATATTTAATCGAAGTGCAAATGTTATTGCTTTTTTAACTATGCCACTAGAGAGTTCAGTAGGCATGGTAACAACAATAACCCCATCTATTTCAGGGAGCAACTGGGCAATGCTTAATGGTTCATCCCCTGTTCCAGGTGGTAAATCAATAAAAAGTACATCAAGTTCAGACCAAATAACATCTTGGAGAAACTGTCGTATAGCGCCCATCTTCAAAGGTCCACGCCAAATCGTAGGAATTTCTTCAGATAAAAAGAAATCTATGGAGACTACTTTCATACCGTAAGGCCCTGTAACTGGATAGGCACCTTGATTGGTAACTTGAACACGTTGTCCTTTTAGACCTAGAAGCTTTGGAATACTAGGTCCATGAATATCAGCATCTAGCAGACCTACTTTATATCCAGCCTTCGCGAATGACACAGCTAAGTTTACAGTTACGGTGCTCTTACCTACGCCACCTTTTCCACTAATTATTGCAATTTTATGGCGAATTT
>CAYSWL010000055.1:0-1046 GCA_964434745.1 uncultured Candidatus Bathyarchaeia archaeon
TGGATGCTGGCGTAGCCTCGCTCCGTGCGGTGCAGGCGCAGCTTAAGCGTTACCGCCAAGCAGTCCTAAAATACGCCTTTGAAGGCAAACTAACAGAGCAATGGCGAGAAACACATAGAGACCAAATAGAACCCGCTACCCTTCTGTTTGAAAAAATAAGGAATGACCGTATCAAAAGAGGTATTAACCAGTGGAAGAGTCCCACTAATATTGACAAAGAAAGCCTTCCAAAAATACCTGAAAGTTGGGTTTGGGTATATGCTCAAGAAGTCTGCGAAAATATTACAAATGGCTACACGCCCAAAGCCTCAGAGCTGCATAAACCTAATGCTGAAATTCCTTTTATTAAGATCTACAATCTAACATTTACTGGCGAACTTGATTTTTCAAAGAATCCTACCTTCATCAGTAAAGAAATACATGAAACAGCTTTAAAAAGATCAAAGGTAAAGCCCGGTGACATCCTTATTAACATAGTTGGTCCCCCTTTGGGAAAGGTTTCCATTGTTCCAGATACATATCCTGAATGGAACATTAATCAAGCCATTGTTTTCTTTAGACCACTTGAAGGCTACAACAGAGACTTTCTTGCCCTATGTTTACAGACAGATAGCATAATACGGTACCTTATAAATCAAGCTAAAGCTACAGCAGGGCAGTTTAACATCTCTGTTAATATGAGCAGGAATTTACCAATTCCCTTACCGCCAAAAGAAGAACAAAGTCTAATTGTATCAAAAGTAAAGAAACATTTTGCCGCAATAATAAATGCCAAAGTAAACCTGACTAAATCAATAACTCAGGCAAATTATTTGCGCAATAGTATTCTGTTAGATGCTTTTACAGGTAATCTTGTTTCTCAGAATCCGAATGATGAGCCCGCTGAGAGGTTGCTGGAGCGCATTAAAGCCGAATATTTACGTAACAAATCAAAAACTAATAATCAAGTGGAGTTGTCGCAATATGTCAAATGAGTCCGCATCTATTGTTCAGAGAGTTTGGAATTATTGTAATGTCCTTAGAGATGATGGGGTTAGCTATGGTGA
>CAYSWL010000055.1:1056-14637 GCA_964434745.1 uncultured Candidatus Bathyarchaeia archaeon
CTTTTCTTGAAGATGGCTGATGAGCAAACAAAGCCGCCATTCAACAAGCCATCGGCTATTCCTCAAGGTTGGGATTGGGGAAGTCTAATCTCCAAAGATGGCACCGAACTGGAAACCCATTATCGTCGCTTGTTGGAAATATTGGGTAAAGAGACAGGTATGTTAGGTGTTATTTTCCGTAAGGCGCAGAGTAAGATTCAAGATCCAGCCAAACTCAAACGCCTACTCGAATTAATAAACAACGAAACATGGCTTGGCATGGATATAGATGTTAAAGGCGAAATATACGAGGGGTTGCTTCAAAAGAATGCTGAAGACATCAAAGGCGGAGCCGGTCAATATTTTACGCCTAGGCAGTTAATCAAGGCTATGGTTGAGGTTATCCAGCCAAAACCGAGCATGACCATTCACGACCCAGCGTGCGGAACAGGCGGCTTCATAATAGCAGCTCACGATTACCTATCAGCTAACTTTCAACTAGATGTTGACCAGAAACGTTTCTTGCGTTTCAAAACTTTTAGTGGCAAAGACATAGTTGACGGCGTAGTGCGCTTATGCGTGATGAACCTATATCTTCACGGCATAGATGGCGAAGTAGGCGAAAAGTGCCCTATAGAAACGGGTGATTCTCTTATTTCTGATTCTGGCGCAAGGTTTGATATGGTTTTGACTAATCCTCCGTTTGGCAAAAAAAGCAGTATCACCCTAACTAATGGGGATGGGAAAGCCGATAAGGAAGCTTTAACTTATGAGCGCCAGGACTTCTGGGCAACGACTAGCAACAAGCAGCTAAACTTTCTGCAGCATGTTAAAACGTTGCTAAAACCAAATGCCAAAGCCGCTATAGTCGTACCTGACAATGTGCTTTTTGAAGGTGGAGCAGGCGAAACTGTACGACGAAAGCTACTCCATGAGTGCGATGTCCATACGCTCCTAAGGTTGCCAACGGGGATTTTCTACGCTCAGGGTGTCAAAGCTAACGTGCTTTTCTTTGACAGAAAACCCGCCAGTGAAAAACCCTGGACAGAAAAGCTCTGGATATACGACCTACGTACCAACAAACACTTCACACTAAAAACCAACCAACTGGGCTACAAAGATTTAGAAGATTTCATAGCCTGCTATAACACAAAAAACCGCCATGATCGCAAAGAAACCGAACGCTTCAAACCCTTCACATATGACGAACTCATACAGCGTGATAAGGCAAACCTTGACATTTTCTGGCTCAAAGACGAAAGCCTTGAAGACACAGAAAACCTCCCAGCTCCCGACGTGTTAGCAGCAGAAATCGCAGAAAATCTGCAGACAGCACTAGAGCAGTTTAACAGCATAATTCAAGAACTTCAAGAAGGCAAAAATCAAACCTAATGAAGGCTCAAAACAGTAACTAAAATTGAAATCATAAATACCGTTGCGGTAACGTTTCTAAATTAGCTTCTGGATTTTTCTAGACTCAATCTTTCAGGAATAGTTTATAGTTCTCGTCTACACGATGAAATGGTATTTGTTATGGTAATGAAATGCAAAGTGTCTATTTCTACGTCAAAATGATATATGAGAACAAAAAGCTAATTACAAATAGACATCGTTCAACTGCTTAATCGACTTATTGAGCCAACCTGTAAGTATTCAGTCTCCCATTTATCTTCTTTTCCAGACCTGATACACGCTGGTCTTATCACTTATTCTCATTTACTGAGGAAAAATAAGTGGTGAGTTTCGATACTGTATAGCTTAAAGTTTCTCCATCAAAAAATTGTTCAACATCATATACATCATATGTCTTATTTTTCCACATAAAACGGTCTCCTTCCTTAATGGGAAACTGTGTAACAAGGAAAGCACAAGGAACCCCTGTCAAACTAAACGCATTGCAATCATAGCGGCTGCTCCGATACAATGTATCCTCTAGTTTTGTTGCACCTTTAAGAATAATTACGCCTTCAATATTCACTGATTCATAAATATCCTCATACCGACCTGTTACTGGATTTTTTTCTCTTCGTATAGGTGTTTCAAGTGTCAATTTGGTTAAGCGCCCATTAGCTTCCTGCAGCCTTTCCAACAAAATGTCCCATAAACTCCATGACTCTTTATAATACCATAAACTGAATCCTTGCTCTGACTCTTTCAATACGCCTTTGTTAAGTAGAAGCCGTTTATAGCGGCTAAAGGTTGATTCATTAATGCTGGCTTTTTCACAAAGCTCAATCCTCTTTAACGGTTGCTGCTTTAATAAGGCAATAATTATTTTGGCATCTGCCCCAAGACTTTTTGCATCGCTGTTCTTATAAAGCTCTGAACTTGCAGGTTCGCAAACTTTTTTCTTATTACCCATGCAATCACGCAAACTGCAGACTGAAATTCACTTTGCAACTATAATGACAAAACAGCATAAAAATCTGGTGACACTTCGTTGAAAATAAATGACGATGACAGCTTGCATAGAAAGCTTAGGCCTGTTGAAAGGCTAATAATGCAACACGCAAAGGCACATCCTTACGAATGCTTCTGCTGGCTAGAATTTGCTTCAAAATACAATAACAATACCATCAGAAATGCTTTTTCACACTTAGTAAAGATGAAGTTACTGGATCGTTGCTGTCGAAGCTCCAATGCCTACTACATTTTACACAACACTTATCCAAGTGGTGCTGGCCGAAAAGTGACAATTACCCATATGGGGGGTAGACATAATCTTAAGCGAATGCAGACTAGTTATCTGAGTTATATTGAGTCTTTTGGTTGGGAAGAAATCTGGAAAGTTCATGACGTCTCGATTTGTTTTAAGGTTGATCAACTTTATGAGAAGTTGCTCGCTAAAGGGTTACCTATTATTAATCAATCTAAAGACATCAAAGTTCTTAATGTTCTCATAAATGAAATGCTGTATTTGAGTGTATTTTTACATCGTACAGGGTCGGTTACTTGTTACTTAAAATGTAGTCGACATCCTATCGAGGTAACTCCTGAAGGGCTAGTAAACCTTACAGCTATCTTAGGTAAGGTTAGTTTATTCTTAGAAAATGCTGCAGAATCCTCCTCTTTTTTATATAAACGCAGTGTGGTTCCAGAGGTTTCAAGTTGGATTGTAACACAATGGCATTTTGGAAAAGATGGTAAAAAAGAAATCAGCGGAAAATCATACCACATTACTTACAGAAATTGGTCAGGTGCATTAGTTAGGATTTATCTAAAAAATAACGGCGAAAAATTTAGAGCACGAAAAGAGGTTATCGAGCAACCAAGAAAACAGCTTCCAGAAGCATTTGCTGAAAAAATAGCGTCACATGACATTTACCAGCTTATCGATAAGAAGGTGCAGTTTCCTTGCTAAAAGCCCTTGTAATTTCGCCAAATGAAAAAACTATTGAATTTGGTTCTTTACTGGCTATAGCCCGAGCCGAAGCTCGAAAGCGAGAGCAAGCTCAAACAAATCCGCCCATTAGGGCTTTGCAGTTTATTCCTGAGTTAAACGTCTATATTGCTGTTTACGAAACTGTCGAGAGTACCAATTCTAATCGAAACATCCGGTGAAATTGTTGGTTGAGGGAAAGGCTGGCTTCCAAGGCATTGGCATATTTGGTAAAGCCGGTTCGTTAAATGTCGGGAAGTCGGGTTTGCAGGAATCCGCCGGCGCCAGCCCCCTATGTCCAAGATGTAAATCAAGTAAGGTTTGGAGAAGCTCTAAACGCTATACTAAACTGGGGGATGTGATTCAACGGTGGTATTGCAGGGTTTGTGGGCGCCGTTTTTCTGACCCCGATGATGTTGCTAAGGCGCGGAGTACGTTTGAACGTCTTGAAAGGATTGAATCAAAGTCATTAAAAAGCGGAAACGGCATAATATTTACTCGCCAAATATGCGTTGCGGAGACGAAAAATTTGGATGCAGAAACTAAAAGCAAGTTTCTGCGGAGAAACGAGACATTACAGCTGCAAGCAAACGCGAACGTTCCTGAAAAAGTCACCAATTACCTGCTATGGCTAAAAAAGCAAGGCTATGCTGAATCAACAATCTTTGCTAGAGTTAAAATGCTCAAGTATCTTGCGAAAAACTCAAAGCTAGACGAGCCCGAAGCTATCAAAGAATTTATCGCTAACAAAGCAAGCTGGAGCTTAGGTCGAAAAGAAATAATCGTAGAATGCTACAGCAACTACCTAACTTGCGTAGGCGGAACGTGGAATCCCCCAAGATACAAAGCCGTTGAAAAGCTACCCTTCATACCCGCTGAGAGCGAAATTGACCACTTAATTGCTTCACTAGGAAACAAAACAGGCACATTCGTTCAACTGCTAAAAGAGACCGGCGCAAGAAGAGGCGAAGCATGGCAACTAGAATGGACAGACATTGACTTTGAAAACAGAACAGTTAGAATAACTCCTGAGAAACATAGCAACCCAAGAATGCTAAAAATCTCCCAAAGACTTCTAGATCGCCTACAAGATTTGCCTAAGAATAGCAAATACGTTTTCGGCGGAACAAACCTAGAAACCACAGCAAGACTGTTTGAGCGCAGCAGAAAAATAGCAGCCAACAAATGCAAAAACCCAAGACTGCTAAAAATCACCTTCCACACCCTAAGACACTGGAAAGCCACCATGGAGTACCATAAAACCAAAGACATCCTTCACGTCATGAAAACACTAGGACATAAAAACATCAAAAACACAATGCGCTACACCCAACTCGTCGACTTCGGAGAACAAGACTACGTCGTTAAAGTCGCCTGGACACTGGAAGAAACAGTCAAACTCTTAGAAGCAGGCTTTCAATACGTTTGCGATTACGAAAAAGGAAAAATCCTCAAAAAACTCAAGTAAACCCGACGCCGGGGATTTATCCAAAAATATGTTGGTGGCGCCGGGGAAGGGACTCGAACCCCTGCGAGCACGAAGCCCACTGGCTGGCTTGTCTGTTTGTCACAGGCCCTTCTTGTGCAAATTTGGATCTCGAGGCCAGCGCGATAACCACTCCGCCACCCCGGCTCACTAAAGACTCTGCGCTAGTACCTAAAAATGTTTCAGTCATCTCAACTCAAATTAAAAAAGTTTTTAGAACACTTCTATTCAAACCAGCTTTTTGATTTAACAAGTAAACTATAAAGAGGTAATTAAAAAATCAGTCAATCTCTTTTGAGTTAAGTTACTAAATCAGCCATATCTATACTGTATTCATAAATTTGCATTAAGGATGCGGTTATTGCTAGTGTTTGAGGAAGTACTTCTAGTGGTTGTTCTTTTGCGGTCTTTTCAATCTCGGATGTTAAAGAGCTAATTTTTGTTCTTAGTTGCCGAACGTTTTCAGCTATTTTTATGTCTTTATTTATGAATGCCTTTACTGCTTGGTCGTGGGCGTCATAACAAATAACCTGCAAGTTAGCTAGCAGTTTTCGTAACTCTTCAGAAGGTTTTGTCCCCTCAAGCTCTAAAGTTTTCACGGCAACTTGTACGCAGTCATCGCCCATAGCTTCAACAAGATTTGCTGCTAAACGATAATCTAGACATTCAAGTGTGGTTAATCCAAGTTTTTCGCCTAAGCCTGGACTTTGAATTATAGTACGTAAAATGCGAACTAGAAGAAAGTAGAGACGATTGTTTTCGTCGTCTCTAGCAATCACACTTTGTGCAAGTGAAGAATTTCCATCAATAAATGAATTAACCGCATCGCGTTGCATTCCTGCGACTATTGCATAGTTTCGTCGAAGAATTTTTTCAGGTGGAAACCCTGAAGGTTCTAGTAAACATTGTAGGACAATCTGTGAGTAATTTTCTTCAAAGATTTCTAACCCAATTAAAGAAGCCACAGTACTTTTGACAATATTACGCACATCAACATTGATACATTCTTTTGCTTCAATTCGTATAGTATCTGAACCTAGAAGATATTGCCCAATTATTTCTCTGCTTAGATATGGACCTACCGTAAGAGTGGTGACTTTAGGGATAGGGTCATTGTTATATTTTGGATCAATGAAAAGCTTACCATCACTAGTTTCATTTAAGGCAACTAAAGTACCTTTTTTTAAGCCATTTTCTTTAGACCAGTTCCGTGGCAGACATACGAAAAATGTGCCTGTTGGTGTTTGTTGAACTTTACGCAAATCAGCCATCAATTATCCATCCAATGAAAGTAACTCAGTTCAGGAAAGTACATATCTAAGGATGAAAGGGCGTATATAAACTTGAACAGGTTTGTTATAATTGGGCGCTGAATGTATAATTGGTTTAGATTTAGCTGGATTAAGTAAAAATCCAAGCGGTATTGCAATATTAATTGGACAGGCAGTGCTAGCCAGATTAGTCTACAGCGATCAAGAGATATTAGAAACTATAGATTGTTTTGAGCCTATTCTATTAGCTATTGATGCACCTTTGAGTGAACCGAAAAGCGGATACTCAAGATCAACAGATCGTCAAATGATCCAAAAAGGTTACAGAGTTTTTCCACCTAATTTTATGCACATGCGCCATTTGACTTTAAGAGCTGTTCAGTTGAATAGGCAAATAAATCAGAAATCTTACAAAACTATAGAAGTACATCCTACTTCAAGCCGCAAAGCTCTTCAAATACTTCCAGTTAAAGAATGGTCTATTATTCAAGGGATTCTTAAACAAATAGGTTTGAAAGGAGATTTAGAAAAACGTACTTTAGTAAGCCATGAGTTAGACGCGGTTACTGCTGCTTTGACGGCAAGATTATATTTACAAAATCAAACAGAACAAATAGGCGATCAGCAAGAAGGCTACATAATAGTTCCAAAAAAAAGAGATTGGAGAAACTTAATATGAGTATAACAGGAAGGCTTCAAAAAGCTGTAGAAATAACTATTGCAGCAGGTTACCAAATCGATAAGGAAGCCTTCGAATTCTTAACTTCAATATCAGATGTAGATGACCCAACAGAACTTATGAACAAAGCACTAAAAAAAATTGAACAAATAGAGGATAAACCACTATTTATCAAAAAAAGTTTTCTAGAATCTCTTTTACAACCACAAGCTCAACTTCAAAAAGAAGATGAATCTTCACATCCAATAGTTGAACCAAATACAACCAATGATGCAAAATGCCAACAAGAACAAGAACAAGAAACTGAATCTTTACAAGAAACAGATTATGCTGAACCTACAGGCCCTTTTAATCCATATGCAAAATATGTAAAATCAGAAATTGAAGTTCTTGAAGACTCTACAGAAACACTTACGTCAAATGGCACAATAACAGAGTTCTTAACATATTTTCAGGACCGATACAAACGATTAGAAAAATTGCTTAGGCAACGCATGGACATTAGGGGGGCTACTCCAATCCGAGAAGCGTTAAAGTCACCTCCAAAATCAAAGTTAAAATTGATAGGTATGGTCACTGAGAAACGTGATGCAAAACAGCAATTATTAGTTACTATTGAGGACCTTGATTCAAGTGCAACTATACTAGTTCCAACCAAAGCCTCAGAGGAAGTGCAAGCCAAAGCCCAACAGCTTTTACTTGACCAAGTCATATGTGTTGCAGTAAAAAAAACGCCAGGCAGATTATTTTTAGCTGAAGACATTATCTTTCCAGAAATAGGACAACGCCCTCAACGTCGCTCACCAGAACCAATCTATGCTGTACTTACATCTGATATACATGTAGGCAGTAACAAATTCAACAAAGATGCATTTAGACGTTTTCTAGCATGGCTCAATGGCAAGTATGGCAACCAAGAAATGCGAGACATAGCAGGACGCGTAAAATATTTTCTAGTAGCAGGAGACGTAGTAGACGGAGTAGGTGTTTTCCCTGGACAAGCAAGAGAACTCAACGTAAGAAATGTGCATAAACAATATCGATTAGCACTTAAGCTCTTTGCTCAAATACCGGAATATATTGACATTATAATTTCTCCGGGTAATCATGATGCACCGCGCAAAGCCTTGCCGCAACCTGCTATATCTGAAGACTATATGCCAAGCTTACAGGGTAAAAGAAGAATTTACTCGCTATCAAACCCATGCACAGTAAGTCTACACGGTGTAGAAGTTTTAATGTTTCATGGCAGAAGTTTAGATGATATCATCGGCGCTGTACCAGGGATAGAACATCAACATCCTGAAAAAGCTATGCGACTGCTTATACAATGTCGTCATCTTGCTCCTATATACGGTGGAAAAACTACTCTGTCACCAGAAAGCCGTGATTATCTAGTTATCAATAGAATACCAGATATTTTCCATGCCGGTCACATTCATGTTTATGGTGCCTGCAACCATCGAGGAGTATTGATAGTAAACTCAGGCGGGTGGCAAGAACAAACAGATTATATGGCAAAGTTAGGACTTGTACCGACACCAGGAATTGTGCCAGTAGTAAACCTACAAACTCTTGAAGTTAAAGTTCTTAACTTCCTTTAAACATAAAAAAAGTTACCTGATTTATTTGATATTAATAAAAAGTTATTTTTTAGGCTTAGTAGATTTTTCTAGTGCATTCGGGTGGTATTTTATCAAAGGCGCTATCCTTTCTTCACTACCAAGCACATCTTGAATATGTGACCTAGAAATTTCTAGACGAATTTTTTTAGTACGTCCATAGCGACCCATGCTTACTACTTTTGAGTTAAGCAAACCCATAACGTCAAGTTCATTTATTAGAGTTCCCAAACGTCTTTGGGTTAAGAGGTTTAATCCTGTCTCAGCGCAAAGTTCATTATATACATCATAAATTTCTCCTGTTGTAGCACTAGCGCTATTAGTTTTGCTTAAATGGTAAACACTAAGAAGCACCAGCTTTGAATGTAATGTAAGATTTTTAAGAGCTTCAACAACACGGTTATGCTCTATATGTTTTTCAGCATCACGCACATGTTCTTCAGTTATTAGTTTTGAACCATGGCGTTCAGCAACTTCACCTGCTACTCTTAACAAGTCTAAAGCGCGTCTTGCATCTCCATGTTCCGCAGCAGCTAATGCTGAACATATACTAAGTGCAGCTTCTGAAAGACACCCATCATAAAATGAAAGTTTAGAGCGTTCAAGAAGGATGTTGCGAAGTTCAGCTGCATCATATGGTCGAAAAACCATTTCTTCTTCACTTAGGGAGCTAAAGACTCGTGGATCGAGAAACTCTTTTAGACGTAAATCATTAGAAATACCAATAATTGCAACTTTACTTTTATGCAAAGCTTCATTTATTCTTGTTAACTCATACAATAAACTATCACCGCGATCTTTAATCAAAGCGTCAATTTCATCTAATACAACTATAAAGATTGTTTTTGTTGTATCTAGTTCAGTCCGAAATCGTTCAAATACTTCACCTACTGAAAGCCCTGTAAAAGGTATGGATAAACCTAAGCTTTGACTCAGACTAGCAAAAATTCGGTACTCAGAACCTATCATTCTACAGTTAACATAAGAGAATTTAACAGGTGCACCATATTCTTTGGCTTTGACTTCTAAATGACTTAAGACATATTTTGCAACAGCTGTTTTTCCAGTACCTGTTTTCCCATAAATGAATATATTTGAACATCTAGCTCCTTTCAGAACTGGAGCAACAGCTTGCCCTAGAATACGAATTTGAGGTTCACGATGAGGAAGCTTATCAGGTAAATAGTCATGTCTTAAAACTTCACGATCTTTGAATAGCATTGCATCATTGACAAATTTTTCGAATACATCATCTAAAATGTTAGGATTTCCCATTAAGTAAACACCAGTTTTCTTCAGAGGCAATACCATTATTTCGTGTGGAACAGATAAACCATGCAGTACAAAAAAGTAGTTTGGTTGCATAATATTCCTTAAAATCAATGATGAAACTTTGCGCTAACATTATACTGAACAGAACACACACCCCAAAACTTCCTGTGGAACTCTAAAATACTCTTGTGAGAATATGCAAGAATATATAATGTAATAAACTACTCTGTGAAAGAAGTATAAACCTAACTATATTAATAATTACTGTTAAAGTTTTAGATAGTTTTTTCATTATTTTTTTTGAAGAGGCTTTTTAATGGTTGTTTTTCAATATTTTTTCGAGAGGAAATGGAGGGGTGCCTGTCTTTATGTATCTAATAGTCAATTTCTTGTAATTTTTCCAAGTTCAAAATTACCATTGGAAACTTGATTACACTATTATCTCTCCATAGTTTATTCTAATATTTGTTTGATCTGTTTTTAGAATTGATTTTGTTTCACACTTTTGTGAAGGATATGTGAAACTTGTTTGTGAATAGCTGTTAATAATCGTCTTTTTATGTGAAGAGATGTGATTCACGCCTGTTTACTGTGAAATAGACACCCCTTGACTTCTACTGGAGATATCGATTCAGAATAGATTTATTGTTGTTTTAAAATAAGGAAAAAATGTGAAGCTTGTAATACTGAAATATCTGTAAAATATGCTTATTTTTTTATTATCGACTTAATTTGAGTTTTTCACTTAGTGTATGTTCACCATAACAATTATAAGCTGTGAAACCCTAACTTGTGAACACTACCTAGGTGTAAACTGTTAATGCCAGCTCGCAAAATGCGTGTAGAGCTATTCGACAATGAAGGCAATCGATATACCGTTGCTTTCGAAGGTCAAATTACGCGAGATAAGGCTCTACGTCTTTTGGATCTGGTTGAGCTTCTTGGAGGAATGCCTGGTGAAGCACCGGCTGCTGGAGTAGCAAGTACACCAACAATTAACAAATCTTCAAGACTTGAAAAAGTCCGCTCTGTTATACAGAAGAGCTTTCCTTTAGTTTGGTTCTCTTCAAAAGACATTCAGGCCGTTTATGAGCAAGACCTAAAAGAACCTATCAGTCTAAGCACTGTATCAACATATCTTTCGCGTATGTCTAATAAAGGATACTTGATGCGTACGGGTGGAGCAAACAATCTTAAGTATAAAATAGCTACAGCCACACCAAATGCAGTAATAAAACAAAAACTCAAATAATTTTTCAAAGTAACTAACATGTTAAATACAGATATTGATCTCAAAGTTACAAAAAAATGTTGTAAATAAATTTATCATTTTTTAGAAAATCTTAATTAGCTATAAAGTAAGTAGCCGGTTAATAACAAACAACTTTTTTTGATTTCATTTCTATTTTAGATTATTTTTTGCTTTTTTTCATTTAGCTTTGCTTATCTGAAGGTTTGAAGTTGGTTTCTATACTTTGCTTTTACTCTTCACTGACTAGTTTGTTGTGGAAACTCTGGTTTTTTGAGAAGCTTTTCCATTTCTTTTTTAACGCTGTATTTGAATGGAAGTCTTCCAGTTTCTCGTTCTAAATATCCTTCTTCGTAAAGTTTTTTCATTAAACGAGCTGTATGCTCTCTACTAAGTCCAACCTTCTCCTTAATTTCGGGAGCTGTTTTTGGGCCTTGTGCTGATAGAAACTCTAGTACTGCAACTTCTGTTTCAGTTAATGATGCCATCGCTTTATCTCTTTTAATTGGCATTACTGGAATTGACATCACTGCTAGCCCTGGGTCACTTTTAATTTCCGGAATCTCAGATAATTTTTGCACCTGTTCTTCTATACGTGCCTCTAACCCTGTTATTTTATTCTTAAGTGTCTCGTGAGAAGCTTCTATCTCTCGCATTTTACTATCTAAATTATTTATGTTACTTATTGAGGTTAGATCTATATTGGAAAGTTTTTCAATAGTTTGGCTATTATTTTCCGAAATCTCACTAACTGAAGAATTCATAGTTTCTATTTGATTGCTTAAATGAAGAATTTGGTTTTCTAATGGCTCAATTCTTCTATCAAAATTTTCAGCAAATCTTAAGCTAGTATCAGCTTTAATAGTTGCATTTTCGACATTGACTGCAACGCTTTCAATTTTTTCAGCTTCACGTCTAAGTTCTCTATTGAAACTTAGCACAATATCTTCAATGATTTCTCTAGCTTTCTCATACTCCTTCTGAGCACTTCGTAGTCGTTTATAATACTCCATTGCTGCATATGATGTCGCAGCCAATAAAATTGAAACAAGCGCCCCAACTATTACAATTGCATACTCTACCATATTTGTGATCTCCGTGATTTAATCGTGATTTGCTCGTGATTTACATGTGACTTGTGACATCGCAGCAACGTTGCATCACACATCACAGTTTCCCATGAAAAATTTAAGCTTTTTGGTTGTTCCCATGCTGGAATTAGTTATGATGTCACACATCACGTTATTGTGATTAGTTGCATCACAAAATTGTCTCTGATTTGCTGTCTTCTAAAATAAGGTTAATTTGAGCTTCTATGTTCATAAATGGGTTAATTTGAGATTTGTTTATAATGTGTTTATTTGGCTCTTGTGATGCTACATGTTACATGTGATTTTATGTGATATAACCCAAATTTGGCTTAATTCTAAAAAATAGGTGAAATTTGAGGTTGTTTTATGTGATTTGTGACGTCACATCTGTTTTTCAGAAGGGCTAGAAAGCTGCTTTAGGCTTGTTTCTAGCTCTTCTCGAATGATTTCAATGAGCTTTAGATGGTCCTTTAGCTCGTTTTCTTGCTCTGGCATGTCCTGGTGTGCTTCCATATACTCCTTCAATTTATTAGCCATTTCGAGGTATGGGTCAAGAGTTGTGGTCTCAAATACTCCCAAATACCCAAGTAAAAGTACAGTATAGATGGATTTTATTACGTTTTCTTTAGACTGTTTTAAAGTCCTATTAAAGGCTCCGCGGCTTAATTTAGCCTTAGTTAAGCGTAATCTGGCTTTTTCATCGTAATTTAGCTGTTTGCCTGCCATATTTTCCGCTAATAGCTCAATTAACAAAGTTTCCAGCTGTGTTCTTGTTAACTGGCTATTTTTAGCCAGTATTTTAACAATGGGGTCATTCATAGCCCCTGTTAACCACATTTGTACGCTATCTTTTAGCTTCAATCTGATGTTCCTTCGGTTATAGTGAATTAATACACTTTTGTATACAACGCTAAGGTTTTAAAAACCTTGTCAGTAAAAACTGTAAAAAATAAGGTGTATTAAGCTTTATTTTGGCTGTAAATAACAAAATGATGAAAAATATGGCTCTTATAGGTATAAAAAGTTAAAATTAAAGAGAATTTTAGAAATAGGGCAAATTTATTGACTTAAAATTTTTGAAATTTAGGTTTGTATTTGCCATTTTTGCAGTGAAGTATTCTATTTTGTTTGTTTTACATCTTTTTCTTGCTGAGAAGAACGCAATTCTATCCGCTACCCTCTATATTATTGGCTGAATATTGGTCTGATTCAGTTTAAGTAGCAGGCAATAGTTTGTTTTTCTATTTATATAAAATGAGTGATTTTTACATGATTTGTCTGTGATTTTATCGTTATTTGTCACTCGTGACATCACCTATCACGCAAAAATCACAAAGTAATCACATAAAAATCACAGAAAGTATGGTAAAATCACATGTGATTAAACGTGATTTTGTATGATATCACGATTGTGTGATGTAACTGTGATAACAAGTGATACGTGATGGCGTCACAAATCACAATATTAAAAATATTTAGAATGAAAATTATGTTTCTTTTTTTTTGTATGAAAATCCTTTTTGCCCTAACCATTAGCAACGACAGTGTAACCA
>CAYSWL010000056.1:0-14339 GCA_964434745.1 uncultured Candidatus Bathyarchaeia archaeon
CTTGGGATTTGAAAGCAGACTATTTGCTAGCAGACGCAGGCTATGACTCAAAACTTAATTATCAAGTCGCCAAATCCATCGGCGCAACACCAGTAATTGCAAAGAATCCAAGAAAAAGAGGCAAACAAAACCATAAAAACAAAACCCAAACCATGCATAGCAAGCTTCTAAGAGCTAAACGTTACCTTGTTGAACAATTCAACGGCCACATCAAAGCTAACTTGCTAAAAGACTGCTATCTTAGGCCAAAAGGAATAGCAAAAAAGAGTGCTATGGTTTATGCTGCTTTGATAAGTTGTGCTATTGAAGGGCTAAGGGCTTTTCTTTATGACGAAACTAGCCTAAAAACTGTAAGCAAGTACAGAGGCTTAAACCTAAAGTTTTAACGGATTGTGTCGCCCACACATTCCAAACTGGTAAAATCAAGCTTAAACCCAGACTTGTCAACACCAATACATAAGCAAAAACACATTAAAAAAGGAATTGTGCACACCCTTCTTCTTCCTAATAACAACTTGTTGAAAACCCAAAATTATGACTATGTACTACTGATTTCTAATTATTGCCTTTTGCTTTCAATTTTTTAAATGCCCTCAATACATTGATTCATTTTTGGTATTGTATGAATTTAGCCTCTGTTCTGTTAATATGTTAACAATTCTTATTTTCATTAAAGACTGCTAATTATGGAAAATACTTCTTGGTATTCTTGTCAATATGTATTATCTATTAATATTCACTGCTAACTTGTTCTTTCAATTGATAGTTGATATATTTCTGCTAAAAGCGTTCAGCCTGTTAGTTTAAAGTCTTTGGTAAAGAATTGGAAGATTATACTTTATCTGTTTCTTCGTTTATCTTCTTCTTGCTGCTGCTTTAATGCCTGGTTTGCTACGCTTGCTATGAAGATAACTGTAAATACTATGGCACCAATCCCAATTTTGTAAGTAAAATCAATGTTAGTGTAGATTACTGCTATTATGAACACAATCATCAAAGCAAAAATTAAAGCCTCTTGAACACCAGTCATGCCTAATCTGAAAAAGCTCATCTTAACACTCCTTTTTAGTCATCCTAGTTTTCCATGTATTTAACAATTATCTTCGGCCAACTATGTTTCTTTATCCATTCCAGTGTGGTTCTGCTGCCTTATTGACTCCACAAAATTATTGCTCTATTTACAAACTCATTTTCTTCAAAGTTAAAACTAACATAATTTTTACTTTTTCAGCTGCGTTCTGATTATATTCCATAGTTCCTTCTATTAAATAGGCTGTCAAAAATGTATCAAGTATAAACTTACTATATTTTTACAGCGCATAAAGGTCAAATGTATATTTTTGTCTAAACTGATTTTATACATTTTACTACAAAAAGTTTAGCTGATATTTTTGTTATATAATATTTGAGTATAAATCAATATAATAAAAAATTATTAAAATGTTGGGCAACTAATAAGCTGAAATAATTATCAAATTGGCTACTAAACTTGCTGTTAAATTATATGTGAGTTAGAGTTTAATGTAAAAAACCTGTTTGTAGGTCAAGTTGTGTAGTATGTAATTTCGATTTTTAAAGTAGTTGTTTTAGGCATAGCTATACAATAAATTGGCTTTTTCATTTTTAGAGACTTATTATTAACCCAGTTTTTTTTAAAAAAAGTTGTTGTGAATATGCATATAATTCACATTTTCTACATTGTGGCGATGGCAATTAGTTGTTCTTTAAAATTCCCTATTTGTTTGGTATTTTTTGTTTTCATTTTTGTTTTTTAATAATAATGCGCGGAAATAGTGATAAGCTTTTATAAGAATGGTGGGGGAATTGTTTAACTGGCTAGTTTACACGCTTCCAGCCGCGAGAGCGTACATTAATGCCCCACATTAAAAGAATCGAGCTTAAAGGCTTCAAGTCTTTCGGACCACAAACGGTAAAGGTTAATCTAGATAAGAGTTTCACTGCTATCACTGGTCCGAATGGAAGTGGTAAAACAAATATCATGGATGCTCTCTTGTTTAGCCTTGGTGAACTTAGCACAAGAAGACTCCGTGCCGATAACGCTGCGCGACTTATATTTCATGGCTCTGAAAAAGCTGGCTTAGAAAAATCAAAGCTAGCAAAAATCATAATTCAATTTGATAACACTGATGGCGTAATGCCTGTAGATACAACTACAGTTACCCTTGGGCGGGAAGTTTATCGTAATGGTCAAAGTGTTTACCGTCTTAATGGTCGTAGGGTTTCACGTCAGCACTTGCTTGAGGTTCTTTCAGTAGCTGGTATTAGTAGTGCAAGTCAAAATATTATCCCGCAAGGTACTATCACTCGATTGACCGATTTAACCTCGCTGGAAAGACGAAAGATCATTGAGGACCTTGTTGGTATTGCCCAATATGATGCTGAAAAAGCAGGTGCAGAGGAAAAACTCCGGGCTGCCGACATATCTATCCGTACTGCCATGGGTAGAATTGATGAAGTCCAAAAACGTCTTGATGATTTAGAACGAGAACGTAATCAACTGCAGAGATTCAACTTTATCCATACAGAAATTAAAAAATTTGAGGCAATAAAAGTTAGTCATGAAATCACTCAACTTACTAAGAAAGTTGAAGAAGCTACTATACAGGCTGACAAAGCAAAAGAAAAAGCCGATAAACTACGTGAATTACGTGATGGCCGCAGAAATAAACGTCGTGAAATAGAAGGTGAATGGCGTAAACTTAGTTCTGATATCGTCGAAGGTGGCGGCTCACAGGTTATGCGTGTACAAATTAAAATCGGCGATCTAAAATCCAGACTAACTGAGTTAACATCTAAGATAAACTCTGGGCAAGCAAGCCTTGAAAGCCTCAAACGTGTAGGTCAAAATAACGCTGAACAATATTCAAACTTACGTAATGAAATTCAGCAAAACAGATTGAACATCCGTAAATTACGCACTGAATTTGAACAGTTGCAAGCTCAAATCAACGAAAAACAATCTGCCCATGAATCGCTCGCTCAAGAAACCACTCAACTTTGGGGGCATATAGGTGAAAACGGAGAAAAAGCCCGTGAAATTGAAGCGCAAATTGAAGTTCATAATAAACGTCTTGCATTCTTAAGGTCTGAATTCACCAAGAGTAAAACTTACATTAAAGCTAGTGCTGGCAGGCTACGTGAATTAAGTGCTCGAAAAGAGCGTTTTACTTCAACGCTTGCTGAAGTAGAAGCTTCTCTAAATGCTCTTGATAATATTCAGAAAGAACAAAAAGTCCAACTTAAAAATCTTGAAAAACTCATTGAGAAGCGGACTTCACAAAAAGAATCTGCTGAACGCGAAATTACTGAAGCAGGAAAAATTGCAAACTCTGCCAAAGAGGCAGTAATAGAGTTTGTAACCCAACGTGAACTTGCAGAGACTATAGCTGCTGAAGAAAAAGCTCTGCGCAGTATCGAAGAACTTGGCGACCTAGGTGTAATTACAGGCGTATATGGTAGGCTAAAAAACCTGATTAAAATAGACAAGAACTACAAAAAAGCCCTAGATGCTGCATCTGTAGGCTGGATGGATGCCTTGGTAGTAAAGGATATCAATGCTGCATTTATGTGCACAGAAACCTTACGGCGAATGAAGTTAGGTAGAATTAAAATCATTCCTTTAGATGGTGCATCCGGACCTAAACAAACTAAGATTCCCGAGCGCGGCGGGGTTATCAGTATAGCTTCAGTTTTTATGAAGTATGATAAAACCCATGAACCCGCAGTGAACTATGTCTTTGGCGACACAATTATTGTTACAGATGATAAGGTCGCCTTTGCCCTTTCGAAAGAAGGTTATAGAGCCGTTACCCTTAATGGCGATGTATATGAGCCTGGTGCCTTCGAAGGCGGTTTTTATCGAACTCCAATAGATTTTTCAACAATAATTCCTAGTGAGAACGCCATTAAAAGCCTAGATGAAGCAGTGAAAGCTTTACAGACGCATCTAAACCAAAGAGGTAGTGATATATCAGCATTCGAAGAAGAAATTACCCAATCTAGGCTAGAAATTGCTCGTTTATCTGATGCAATAATCACAATTGATCGGGAAATTGTTCGTGTAAAACGTAGTGTTAAACGTACTCAAGTCAGCCTTAGACGCGTAGAGAAATTTAGTTTACGCATAGGAAAAGAAATTGAAGTAGAAAAGGCCCACATGGGTATCTACAAGTCAGAACGTGATGCCATAAAAAAAGATATTCAAAAACTTTTAATCGAGTTATCTGAGTATCGGCGAAAAACCGATGTTGCTCATATTCAAGAGTTAGAAGTACAGCGTGAAAAGCTTGGTGAGGAATTAAATACTCTGCGCCAGAAACTCGGGTCAATTCAAACTGAACTATCAACTTGTCAATCACAGTTTGATAATGTCTTGCGTGTGGGTTATCAGAACAGCAAAATCCAACTTACTAAAGTTGAACAACAGCAAAAAAAGGTTGAAAAAGAAGTCAATGATGCAATCCTAGAGCGAGATGCAGTAAAATTAGAGCTAGCTGAACAAGAAAAACAACGTGTTGATCTTTCTAACGCTGTACTTTCAGCTAAGGAAGACTCGAAAAAGTTTACCTCTGAAATCGATACTATCGACTCAGAATTGCGAACACTTGACTCCGAGTTCGAGCAGGCTGATCAACTTTATAATCAACTGCATTTAGGTATCCAGACTGCTCGACTTCAACTAAGTCAGTACCAGAATCAACTAAGACTACTTAACTATACTCAACCATTAGAGACAAACCCAAAGCAAGTAGAAGAAGCAGAAACCAGTATTCAGATGATGCGCTTTGAACTAGATCGTGTTGGTGCAGTAAATCAGTTAGCAGTTGCACATTATGATGAACAGATTTCACGTTACCGAGAACTTTCCCTGCGTTTAAACGAACTGGAACGAGAAAAACAAGCTATTGTAGCTTTCATGGATGAAATTGAAGGTAAAAAACGTCGTATATTCATGGATGCGTTTGAAAAGATTAATACAAATCTAACTCGGTATTTTGAAAAACTCACCGGCGGCGGTAATGCAACGTTGAAACTTGAAAATCCTGATGCACCTTTTGAAGGCGGCATAGACATGATTGTACAATTTCCTAACAAGCCTTCAATTGTTGTAAGTGGTGCTAGCGGTGGTGAACGTTCCGTTTCAGCAGTTGCTTTTATATTTGCTCTAAAAGAGTTCTCACCCGCGACATTTTATGTCTTTGACGAAGTAGATGCCCACTTAGATGCTTTTCACACAACAAAGCTTGCTGAACTTTTCTTGGAAGAATCTGAGAAAACCCAGTTCATAGTTATCTCATTAAAACCAGAAATGGTCAATAAAGCCCAGAAAGTCTATGGTGTATATGAGCGTAATGGAATCTCAGCCGTACTAACCGCAAGATTCCCCAAAGAGGTGCCTGCATAGTGACTTCTGCTATGTCACGTAGGCCTTTCTATTGTCGTCCTCCTTGGAACATTCTTTTTGACATTGAAAAATTACAGAAACTAACTCCTTGGAATGTGAACATAGCATATCTGCTTAGATCTTTCCTTTTAGAAATGGAAAAGCAAGGTAAAATTGATTTTCGCGCTTCTGGAGTGGCTTTAGATTCTTCTGCTCTTCTTTATTTAATGAAATCTAAGCTTTTACTTACACTTCAAGAGCCTCCAGCTCCCCCTGTTAGAGTTTCAACTGATGTTGTTCCGCCACCACTATTTTTACCACTACGTCATGAATTAACTTCAACTACTATTCAACACCTGCTAGAAGTCCTTGATGAGGTTCTCAGAGGCGAAAAGCCACTTAATGTTGATCGTATGATTCTTACTCCGGTTCTTCCTCAGGCATCTGATCTCATGCCCCAATTCGACAAGTTTATCGCCGAACTTGAAACGCAGATGCAAAAGCTCTACGAACGGCTTGTTGAAATGGTCCAAGGACAAGGTATAATCGACTTTAACGTATTAATTAGAGGAATGACAAGGATAGAAGCAATTCGTACATTCATATTGTTACTATTCTTGGCAAACGACGGCCTAGTCGGATTATGGCAAAACGAAGAAACCGAAGACCTATTTATCGCTGTAGGAAAACTGAAGGTTGCTGAATATGAAAAACGACGAACCAAACCAGACTGAAAATAAAAATATAAATAATGACCAGTCTGCTCTATACGATAACCCATTTTATGATGTCCCAGATGAAAGCCTACGTTCATCTCAGACGGAAAATACTAAAAACCCAACCCAACAATCATCTCGGTCTGAACCAAAACTCGTACAAAACTCAGAATCAGAACCTATATCTGACCCTAAATCAACAAAATCTCAGTCACATAATGAATCTTCTGCTATAACTGAGTCACAATCACAAACTCAACCTCAGTTATTATCTAAAGAATCTTCTGAACCTTTAACAGATTCTAAGAATCCTAATGGATACTCACAGCAGCCTGAACAGCTAATAATTGCAGAACCACCTGGCCTTACTGAAGATGAAAAGAAGCGTAGAAATATGGTTTTACTTGAAGCCGCTCTATATGTTGCAGGCCGTCCTTTAGGCATAAACGAAATCTGCTCAGTTATTAATTCACGATCAAAAAAACGTGGCAACCAATTATTAAAAGACCTACAGCAAGAATTTGCTTCAAGGAATACTGCACTTGAAATTTTAGAATTGCGTGATGAACGGTATGTGCTGCAGTTAAAAGCTGAATTTACTCCATTAGTTAAAAAACTGGTAAATAGGCCATTACTTTCGTCTGGGCCTCTTAAAACTCTGAGCTACATAGCATATCGCCAGCCAATTTCACAAAAACGTGTTATTGAAGTACGCGGTCAACATGCCTATGGCCACATAAAAATGTTACGTGAAATGGATTTAATTACCCCTGAACGTAACGGTCGTTCTATTCTACTGCGAACTACTGATTACTTCGCTGACTACTTCGGGCTAGCCCAAGACGTTACAGCCATGAAACGTGACCTCAAGCGTATCTTCGGTGATTTCCCAGCAAAATCTGCTCAACAAAAGCAGTCTCAACAGCAACAAAAGGACGAACAGGAACAATAGAACGGATACGTTTATATTGAAAACTGCGCTTTAAAATGAACACTCGAATTTAACCAGATAAAAAGGGAAAATGAAATGTCAGTCTGGCATGGAAACTTACAGAAGAAGAAGCTCACCGGTGGTCGAAAAAGAATGACCCGCGGCAAACGCAAGTTTGAGCAAGGCACATTTGCAGCTGAAACTACTCTTGGTGAACCAAAACGTAAAACAACAAGAGGCTTTGGAGGCAACACAAAAGTTAAGCTACTTACAGAAAAGTATGCGTCAGTTACCGATGTTAAAAGTGGTAAAACTGAGAAAGCCGAAATTGTGCGTGTCATCAAAAACCCAGCAAATGTTGACTATAACCGTAGAGGCGTAATAACTAAAGGCTCAGTAATTGAAACTTCAATTGGCACTGCACGCGTTACCAGCCGTCCAGGAAATGACGGTGTAATAAATGCAGTACTTACAAGCGGTAAAGAGTAGAGGCAATAGCGCCTTCTCCTATTTTGCTTTTGTTTTAGTTCTTCTTATCGTTTTTTAATTACCGATTTCATGTTCTACTCTTTGTTTCTTTGAACGGTTTGCTTAGCTCTTAAAAATTGAGAATGATTTTCACTTAATTTATCTTAGTGTTATCAAAGATGTAGATGTAATAATGGCAATAATAACACGAAAAAATCATCAGTCACAGTTTAAAATTATGTCCCTTTTAAGTTAAAGGCTATTTGAATATTTACGCAATACTTTTGGTTGATGCTTTTGTATACAAACTATTAATTTGTGATACCAAAATTCTTGACTAAATTAACCAGTGAAGTTAAAAGCAATAACTCCTTCATATAATATGTTATGGAAAACCATCGACATTGTCCTTACTGTGGGGATATGATTAAACTCACCGAAAATACTTGCACGAAGGCTCTATGCATTAGATTATATGAGTTAAAAGATATACGATGTAGCACACCTAACCGACTAGAGGCTTTTAAACCAGGTGAATGCGTACTCGATTGTGCAGGTTATAAAGTGCATGAAAACCCCTTAGATGGTTTTATCTGCTACCAACTAGGTCCACAACTTCCAAATCCGCCAAAAACAAGAGCTTAACAAAAATACCATAAAAGAATACTTACTAACCAATCTAAAAGTTAGCTAGAAAATCCTCATGTTTGTTGAGGGAACTGGACTGCGTTGGTTTTTTAAAAACGAAGGATGCGAGATTCGTTTTACCGACTTGAGATTAAGCTGATTCTATGGATAGTTGCTTTGAAATTTGTGTTAATTTTAAAAAAACACGATGAAAAGTGGTTGTGTCTATATGGAAAATAGAATAATCACCAACAAAGTCTAAACATAGCTGCTCGCTATAGACGGTGAATTTTCAATTTTTTGATTTTGTTTTTATGACAAAAAGAAGCGTAGGGAAAAGTGTTAAGCTATTTCTTGAAGTCCTGTTTGGGCACTTCATTTCGGCTTTTATGAATCTGCTTTGCTATCGTAGCTATTACTTGTTCTTTGGAACCTCGCTTTTCCACAAGTAACATGCCTGGTCTAGCCCATGGTGTTTTAGGGTAACCTTTTTCTGGTACCAACTCATGCTCTAATCCGAGTTTAGTAGCCGCTTCCTCAATTTCAACAATTTTTGGGGAGCTCACTGCTAAAGGTTTGTTGACTCGGCGTCCTTCTTTTCGGGTTTTTCCAGAGTCAAAGTAGGCTGGCCAAATTATGGCTTTATCTTGTTTACGCATACATTTTTTCCTCTTCCTTTTATTTTTGTGTGAAGTAGGCGATTATTTTCTTATCATTTTTGTCTATTCTCACGAAGCCGAAGCGTTCAAACTGTATTATAGTATCAGGCTTTAAATTCTTGCAAATATCTTCAGCTACACCTTGGACAGTAGAAGCATCAGACATAACTATTTGACAAGGATATTCTTGACCTTTAGGTATCCAATGGATAAGTTGAGCTTTAACTTTACGTACATCTTCGTAAGATTCGCTGACAAATACTGCCTCAACAGATTTTGCGTCTACCTTTTCAATTTTTATATTAAACAGTTCCATAAGTCTAATTGTTTTTCCCACTTCAATATTTTCTATGTCTTTCTTAGAAATCCAGAAAGTGGCTTCACTATTTTCACCAATAGGCCGCACACTATGTTTTCTAGTGCCTCTTTCAGGTTTATCAGGATATAGTGGAAGCTCAACTTCAAACTCTTTAATAATACCAGTGACTTTAAGCGGTACGGGATCAGCAACGAAGAAATAACGATCGCTTTGAGCATCAAGGATTTTGCGGTTGTATGAGTAAAGGTTTTCCCAGCTAAGTGTAACGTCAGCAGGTTTGGGTCCAACGTCAATTATCATTTTTTTAATAGCTTCAGATGTTATTCCTCGTCTACGTAATGCAGCAAAGGTAGCTAGCCGTGGGTCATCCCAGCAGGTAAATATGCCTTCATTCATGCCCGCGACGATTTTAGATTTGCTTAAAAATGCGCCAGTAATTTTAAGCCGACCATAATGAATGGCTTGAGGATATTCCCAGCCTAGGTGTTTGTACATGAATTCTTGGCGAACACCATTAGTGAGATGCTCTTTACCTCTGATAATGTGCGTTATACCCATTAAATGGTCATCTACCCCAGCTGCCATGTTGTATAATGGCCAAGCTCTATAGTTACTGCCCACTCGAGGATGAGGATATTTTATGTTATCAATAACTCTGAAGGCTGGCCAGTCGCGTACAGCTGGATTTGGATGATTAAGGTCAGTTTTAACTCTCATTACTGCTTGTCCTTCAGTGTACGTTCCATCAAGCATACATCTCCACCTTTGCATATGCTCAGAAGGAGATAAGTTGCGGCAAGGACATGCCTGCTTGGCAATAGTTTTCTCTCTAAACTCGTCAGGGATACAAGTGCAGATATAGGCATTTCCATTTTTAATTAGTTGCTCAGCGTATTCATAATAAATCGGTATGCGATCACTTTGAATGTACTCTTCATCTACTTTGCAACCTAGCCAGGCAAGGTCTTCGCGGATTTTTTGATAAAACTCTAATTTTGGTTTCTTAACTTTAGGGTCAGTATCTTCAAAACGCAATATAAATTTGCCATTGTACATGCGAGCGTATTCATGACTTAATAGTATAGCCCTTGCTGATCCTAGATGGATTACGCAGTCAGGGTTAGGTGAGAAGCGTGTGACTATTTGCTTATACTTATCTGCTTTTGGTAGAGGTGGCAGGCGTTTTTCTTCTTCAGTTTTCTTCTTTTCTTGGGTTTGAGGCCATTTTTCAGTTACTATTTGCTTTTGTTCTTCAACAGACAGACTATTAACTTCAGAAAGAATGTTGTTGATAAGTATAGTAAGTTCTTTAGCTTGGCTTCGCAGTTCTTGTTTTTCGCCAAGTAGTTTGCCGACAATCGGGCCTGCTTGTGCTTTACCGCCATGCTGGACTGCGTTCAGAAGGGCAATTTTTTTAATAAGCTCCTTAAGTTCATTATCATCTTGTAACATAATCGTTAACGCTCGTAAAGTATACTTAGTCAGATGTGATTAGATATTTCTCTTAATCAAGAATTCTGCGAAGGCTTTTAATTTTTCCTTGCCTTCAGATGCATAAAGAAGTTTATCTACTTCATTCCAGCTATCTTCGACCATTTTATCAGCTTTGTTTTTAACATACTCTACTGCTTTATTTTTTACAATTATTGTTATAGCTTCATCTCGAAGTATTTGCTCTGTAGTATGCATATTAAGAATTTCTATGAGCCTTTTCCGGTCTTGCGCATTTGCCGTTTTGAGTGTATGAATAACCAAGAGGCTGCGTTTGCCTTCAGTAATATCTCCACCTAAGCAGCCTTTTTTTACTGCAAATTCTTTACCTGTTAAGTCTAGTATGTCGTCTTGCATTTGGAAAGCTACCCCTATGCTTTCGGCGAAGTGACCTAACTTTTCGACCAACTGTCCGTCTGCGCCTGCGATCACTGCTGCTAGTTTAGCTGCCATGCGTGCTAAAGTTCCTGTTTTATAAGCGCACATTTGCATATAGTCTTCTTCGCTAATTTGGTCTGCATTAGCTAAGCTTCGATGCCAAGCAATATCCATAGCTTGACCGACGCTTAAGTTAATCATCTCTTGCACATATATTTGGTAAATGTCTGTGAGTTTTTCTACCGGTATTTCTTTGCGTTTTTCCATGAGTGGAAGAAGTGGTAGATAATACATAGCGTTTCCTGCATTTACAGCTATGTCTATACCAAAAATTTTGTAAGTGCAAGGTTTACCTCTTCGCACATCAGAGGAATCTTCGATGTCATCGATAACTAAGGTGCCGTTATGGACAACTTCTGGTATAATTGCAAAGTCTAAATAATCTTTGGCCTTTTTACCTAAAGCTTCACAAATTAGTAAAAACAGTGCCGGCCTCCAGCGTTTACCACCACGGTCAAGCATATCCCAAATTGGATCTGCTATAGCTTTGTTTATAGTTTCTATGTTGCAGCTGTACCTTGGAGGATTAACATCAAAAAGAATATTGTTTGTGCTGAATTTCCTTGGGATGTACTTCTCTATTGCCTTGTCTATCAGAGGCGCGTTTTCTTCAAGGAATTTTTCGATCTCCACTGTATATCATGCTCCGTTTCGCGTAGTTTTTAATGTTAAATCCCCGGGTTTCAAGCCACTGAGCCGTTTTGCCGGTTATTACAATAGGTGTACCTGCTAACTGCTCTATATTTGTTGCTCCAACAAGGAACATGATATTTCTCAATTCTTCTATTAAAAGTATCAATAGATTTTCAGTTTCCTTAACTCCTTTAACCGATGCCTGTAAGACTGGTTGGGATAAACTGGCAAACTTTGCTCCTAAGGCAAGAGTTTTAGCTATATCTGAACCGGTGCGTATACCACCTGAAGCTATTATTGGAATTTTTACAGTTTGAGCTAATTCTACTATACTTGTTGCTGTAGGAATACCCCAGTCCCAGAAAGCTTCACCTAGAAATCTTTGGAGCTGATTTTCTTTCTCACCTGTGCGGTGGTATTCAACTGCTGCAAAACTTGTTCCGCCTACACCGCCTACGTCTATTGCTTTTACACCTGCAGCTTCAAGTATTTTTGCTTCTTCAGCTGCTATACCTGTACCTGTTTCTTTCACGATAACAGGCTTATCAAGTTCGCCAGCGATTTCTACTATTTTAGATAGTACTCCTTCAAAGTTTGTTTGCCCTTCAGGCTGGATTGCTTCCTGGAGCGCATTAAGATGGATTGCTATAGCGTCTGCATCAATCATGTCTATGGCTTTTTTTGCTTCTTTACTACTGTACCCATGTACAAGTTGAACCCCGCCGATATTAGCAATCAAAAAAGCGTTAGGTGCTTTTTTTCTGGCGATTGCAAATGTTTGAACAAGACTTTTATCTTCTATAGCTGCTCTTTGGCTTCCAACTCCCATGCCAATTTGAAGTTTTTCTACTGCTTCAGCTATGGTGGCATTAATTTTTTCAGCTTGAGCTGTTCCGCCCGTTATAGCACCAACAATAAGAGGTGCTAAAAATTGGTGCCCAAAAAATTGGGTGTCCAATTTGATGTTTTGTTTATTAATTTCTGGAATGGCTTTGTGGATGAAGTGGACATCTTCAAGTCCAGTGGTGGCTTTTTTGGCTTGAGACTTTTTGTCTAAGCATATGCGGATATGGTCTGCTTTGCGGCGTTGAGTTTCTTCAGCCACCTCTACACCACACTATGCCTTATCGATTTCAGTGCCCATTACATCTTTGCCTACAAGTGCCCTCATAATTGATTGAGCTTTAGTGGCGCCTGTAATAGTCACATGTACACCTGCCTCTATAGCTGGGATAAGTTCTGCGATTTTTCCTGCCATTCCCCCTGTCACGTCTGTGCCTTGGGCTTTGCCAATGCTAGCTTGAACTTTTTTAAGCTCTTCTAAGGTCAATCGCTTGTAGGGTTTAGCATTTGGATTAGTTTTCGGATCAGCATCAAATAGGCCGTCGGTGTCTACACCCATAACAATTTTTTCTGCTTTGTACTTAATAGCTAAATAAGCTACTAGCTGATCTCCTGAAAGCACAGTAAATCCCATTTTATCATCTAGCACGACATCTCCGTACATAACTGGAGTGAAGCCCATTTTCATCATGGATTTAGTGACTGAATCATCAAAAGTTTTGATTTTCCCGTTTTCGGTAATGATGCAGCATGAGGGTGCCATGCTTACGGCGGGAACTTCATGCATGATGAGAGCATCCATGACTAATCCGTTGAGAACGGTCATTATATGATGGGTTTCTGCAAAGCCGAGTTTCTGTGTAGGCTCTTTATAGCCATCTTTTATGCCGTACTGTGCCGCGGTTGGGTGGCCAAAGCTGCCGCCTCCGTGGACGATGATCAGATTATCTAGATCTGCACGTTTAATTTCTTCTGATAGTCTGTTTATAATTTCGGTTTTAGCAGCTAGGTCTCCGGTTTTATCTGTGATCGCGGAGCCGCCTATTTTCAGTATTATCGGTTTTGCCTCGCTCATGCGTAACTACCACCATGTTTTATGAAACACTGGTTCATTAAGATTACAGTAACCGCAGTCTTATCTAACATGGTACATTGAAAGGTGCAGAAATATTTACGTATACTTTACTTTTATAATTGCAAATCCGTTGTCACAGGTAACTTACTAAAAAAAGCGTTCGATAACTAATGTAAAAAAATGAGCTGTACGCGCTCAATTTGCAGAAAAGTTTTTGGAGATTTTATTGTATTGTAACAGTATCGTTTTCTACTTTTATTTTGTTGCCTGTTTTGATTTTTGTAACATCAATTTTGTCAATGGTTGGAATTTCGCTAATAATAGCGCCAACAGCTACAATGGTTTCAGATTCTTTATTAATAATGGCTGCAGGTGCAGTGCCGTTCTTCTTCATTCTATAAAGCGTGTAGCTGCCAACAGTTGAGCCTTTGCCTTGTGGAAATACGAGAATTTTGTTTTTTACACTTATTCCTTGTAGTTCATGACCTTTCTCAATAACAATGCCAGTGTTCGGATCTACACCACCGTAGAATGAAATTGGCATGATGGTGGTTAGCGCTTCAGCTTCAATTTTACCTTTGAATATTATTCGTCCTTTTAGTTGTTCCATTTTCCACTCACCGCTGCTTGTATACATTCTTCTAAACTTCCCATTTTAGTTTTCATACTATTTTGTCTCGAGTAGAAGCATCCTTTTGCAGAGTTGGTTGCTAATGCTTTGAACCTGCCTTTTAG
>CAYSWL010000057.1:0-14318 GCA_964434745.1 uncultured Candidatus Bathyarchaeia archaeon
TGTGGTTTAGTCAATTCTGTGAGTGGCTGATACTTAAAACCGCACTGTTCAAGTAACCAATCAATCGGCTCACCCATACTTTCAACAAAAAACCGATAATACACACTAGCAAACTCATCCCCACCAACCTCAACAACTTTTTGGCTCTTAACAGTAAAAAGCCTAACCTGACAAGGAAGACTATTAAGCAATCTATAAAACCGCAACAACACCTCATTTTTCTTCTCTTTAGACAACATAACAAAGTTAACCGGAAAAACCTCATACACACAAACCCGACCAACCTCAGCGCCTAAACCAAAACAATTCTTCAAATCAAACCTCAACTTCCCATCCAAATTCACCTTCTTAGAAATTTTTGTTAATGGTTTGTTTTTTGATTTTAGTTTATGCAGTTTGGCTAACCTCCTTTGGATTAACTTTCACAACAATATGCAAAACTGGTTTGGCGTAGTCTTCAGGCTTAATTTCTAACTTAAAAATTCCAAAACGATCAGGAACAAAATATGCACTAAAGAATCCTTCTTGGTCTGTAAAGCCTTTAGAGTATGCTGTTCCATCTACACACAGCTCAAAGCTTCTATTAGTTAATACTTTTTTTGAAGCTGGATCTTTTAGGCTGCCAACAATCTTTACTGGCACCCCTAAAGTTGCAGAAAGCCTCATCTCCTTCACAGAAGCAACCGGAGTAGCGGTTTTTTGTTGTTGTTTTTGTTGTCGATGTTTCTTGCGTTTTTTGTGTTTCTTTTTTTGTGCATATTTATTGTTGATGATGTAAAGTAGGTGTTTTTCTGGTGGTAGGGTTTTTGTTTTGCGTGTAAAAACTGCAGCTCCAGAAAAGAAGATAGATCCGGCAACCACAATTTTAAAGATTAAATCCTCCAAAAGAAGTGAAATACTATATGCAGAAAGTCCGAAAATAAGAAAAACAATCATTTGGCGAATAGAAAATCTTCCAATAGGTGTATCTAATATTTGTTCATGAAAAAAGCCTACTTCTTCAAACCATAATGTTTGCACTGGTTCAGATATCGAAGTAAACCTCCAAACTTGCAAATAATCTCCAGTATGCTAGCTTTAGGTTTTCTAATTCAGTCAAGTGTAATTTGACCCAAGAATGGTATTGTGAAAATATATAAACAAAATTTGATTCAGCTTGAGTATGTGCCGAATCGATATTGCCAATAGGTAGGCTTTGTAATCAAATAGGTTTGTATATTTTGTTTTGCTGTTTTGCTGTTTTTGGTTTTTTATGGTTTATAGCGAATGTTTGATTGAATCTGTTAGATAATAGCTGGATTTTGTGGGTTTGATTTTTTCTCAAGGATTGGTAAAAACATTTTGCTTTGGTATATTTTGATCTGATATTGTGGTATTTGTTATTCGGTGAATAAAATAATCCAATTAAGCTGCTTAGAAGTCTGAATTAGAGAATTTTTCGGCCTTCACTTAGACCTGCTAAGGTTAACTGCCATGTAGTGTTTCCTCCCGTAGGGTGCTCATAGCAGTATCCTTTTGCACGAAGTTTTTTTAGTTGTTTTTTAACCTCTCCCCTCAAGTTTGGAGCCATCTTTTTAGCTACTGCTTCTTTGGGTACATGCGCGCTTAGTGAGCAGTCGCATGCATCGATTAGTGCCCGAAGTACAGCTTGCTCTATAGGGGAAAGTGTGGTCATACTTTACGAGTTATGTATACACATATATGTGACTTTTTGCTATTTACAATCATGTATTATAAACTCATGGAGATAAGGTGTAAACTATGAATCACATAGTCGCTATAGAAAAACGCACCGTAACCCGAATGGTAGCTATAGCCACAGACCCTAATAGTGTCCCTTTTGTCGCTAAACTTCAAAAAGCAAAAACAAGAAAAAACAAAAACTACTACGTACTAAGAGCGACAATCCCAAAAGAAGTATCTGAAAAAATAGGGGCAAACGCTGGAGATTACTTATTTTTTAAAGCTAAAAAGGCAGAATGGTATCACATGCTCGATTGGAATGAAATGTCAAGAACCTGGCAAATGCTACCTGACGATATTAGAAACAAACTAATACTTGATGGCCTATACGGACAAGGACTATCCTGCGAAACCAATATGCTAGCCGCAACAAACATGGCCGCATCACAGCAACCATTAACAATACAATAAAATCAAATGGTGGAATAATTATGCAAATTGCTTTTGAACCTTATCAAAAAGTAACTTTCCAAAGCTATCTCAAATATGACAGTGCACAAGAATTCGCTAACGTTATCGGCTTATCTAGTCCACCAGGCGTTCCTGCACAAGGAAAATTATATTGGGCAAACGGAGTGCTTTTCCGATTCTACAACCATAACCCATCTGAAGCACTCTCAAAAGAATGGTTAAGCGGACATGTAATATTTGACCATATTGAATTTGCCCCAATGCCAACATTCACAAACGAAATCAAAATCGCAAACCGACCTCTAATAACAATATTTGTCATTAACGTCACAAAACATGTAGTATTTGATCCATTGACAGCATACATAAAAGAAAATTTCCTCAAATAATCTAATCTTCTTTTTGTATTAATTTTGCATCGTTTCTAACGCAGCCATTTCTGGACAGTTAGGTTCAAATTTATCAACATTAATCACAACAATAGCATTCCATTTTCGCAGTTTCTTTCTTAACTCAGCTGCTAACTTTTGGGTTGGTACAATAAACAGTGTGGGGAACCCCATTTTTCTATTGCGCTCATAGTTATTTTTAACTCGTTCCCAATGACTATTAGGATAGATTTCTATTTCAACTGCAAATGAGCGTTCATAATCCCAGCGATGTGGATCAATGCAACCTTTAACTCCTTTAATGTTGGTTAAAGGTATGGTTGGTGTGACATAGATGTCAGCTATGCTTTTGCAAGACTCGCCGGTGTCGATTCGTGTAATCCAGCCCTTCTCCCAGTAAGTTTTGTTTTGGTTTATGATTGCTTGGATGTGTTTTACATCGCCTGCTTTATCACCTTTAAACTGCGGATCAAGTAGCTGCCTCGCTTTCGGATCTGATAAATCAAGGCTCCAGGTTCTATTTTTGTTTCTTCGAACCTTTCCTTTCCCATCTTTGCCAACATCATCAGTTTGGTTAGTTTGTTGGGTATTGGCTGTGATGGTGGTTGTGGTTGTGTGGTCTTTGTAGTTTAGCCATGCGTTGCGTTTTATTGCTTCTATTGAAAGGCTTTTGATTGCAGTATTAAACCAGGTTTCAGTTAGTGCGTAGGGTTTGGGTGTGTTTTTATCATATATGAGTTGGTTTTTTAGGGTTTTTTCGTTGGCAGACCCGTTTTGTTTTCTTATTTGTAGTAGGATTAGCCATTCTGCTGGGGTTACTGGCCAATCTAAAAATTCTTGCTGCACACATGGCTTTCTTGCTGGCTTGGTGTGTTGGTTGTGGTCTATTTGGGTGCCGTAGATTTGTAGGCTTTCTTTTATGGCTTGGTCTGGGTCGTTTGGACCAATTTTGTAATCGATGGTTTTTAGGATTTGGTATTCGCGGTTTCCGCAAAAGGGTGTGGATACGAAAAATAGGTGTCTTGGTAGGCTCATTAGTGTTTGGTAGCCGTATTCTTTGGGAAAGAACTTCTCTAAAGTTCTGGCAGTATGCTCACCTACTCGGAAAGAGATTATGGTTTCGCAGGTTTGAGATAATGATTCTTGAATATCTTTACGGTACTGTTCTAGGTATTGGCTGGCTAGGGTCATGTAGACTTTGAATTTGCGCAGTGACTGTAAGGTCTCAGGTATACTTTTAGTGCTGTACCGATAGGCTTCATCTACGTAGACAAAAAATGGCACACGCTGTTCTTCGGGTGTGTCTTCTCTGCTCATTCCTGCAAGATAAACCTTTGAGAGGATTAAGCTACCAACAAAATCTGCAATATCAGTTGAAAGCTTACCTTCCGGCAAATCCACAATCACAATCTTACCCTGATCCATAGCCTCACGAAAATCTACTCCGCTATGCTCTGTCATGAAAAGTGGCACAATAACTCGTTCCTGCACCAGTCGATACATTTTGGTTAAGACTGCTATTGAGGCATCTTTAGGCATCTTACTATAGTGTTCTTGCCAGAAAAGTTTCACATGCTCATCTTCACATTTAGCTACAAGTTTTTCCCTAAACTTTACATCAGCAAAAATCTTATACAAATCCGGCAACTTGGCAGACTCTTTTTCCATCAACAAATACAAGGCGTTAAGCAAAATCATATCCAGTCGTGGTCCCCACCATTTCTCGTAAATCTTCTCCAAAGTATCCATAAACATCCTAGCCACCACATCCCGCTGCAACCTATCTTTACATTCCAAAAAATTAATTTGTACAACCCGATGCCCATATTTTTCTTCAAACGCCGACCAGGGATTGATGTAGATTATGCGGTCCCACTTTTCAGGTGGAATATGTGACAAAACCAACCAAGTCAAATCCCTATGAGAATCTAAAACCAAAAAACCCTCACCACACTCAACATGCTGCAAAATTAAAGAAAGCAAAAACCTAGTCTTCCCACACCCTGGAAATCCCATAACCAACGTATGAATCCTATCACAACCAAAAATCCCACGCCTAAACCTCTTACCACACACCGGATCAACTTGCGCATCAACACCAAAAACATGCAACCTACCCCCAAAAGACTTGTCGATAATGTTGTTGCTGCTATTCAACCTGTAGACACTTCCCGACCTTGAATAATAGCCACCTTTTTTAAATAACCAAACATATAGTATGTAGGCTGTGTTAGTTTGGATGAACGATGCCAAAACCCGCTAAAGCCAAACTGCAAAAACACAAACATAACCCTATACCTACAAATTAACTCCGAAAAAATCCCCATATGCACCCAATGCTGGAACAAACTCGCAACAACAGACACCTTAACCCCAACCAACAAAAAACCAAAAACAGCAATAACAAAAACAAAACCAACACAAAAAACAGCAACGGCAAAAATTAAATTAAAAAAGCAAAAACTCAACCACGCAATCCCTGCTAGCCCAAAACAAGCAAAAAAGCAAAAACTCACTACCAAAACAACAAAACCAAAGACAAAACAAAAAGTAAAACCGACCTTAAAATCAAAGCCCGCTGCAAAATTAAAGTCGATGCCAAAATCTAAAGCAAAACTAAAAGCGGAAGTAAATGTGGACATAAGTGAACCGGTAAAGCAGATTTAGATAGGCTAAGTGTGTGTGAATTTGAAAAATGTAGACTAAATAATGTCTCACAATCTAATATTTTGCAGTTGTTTTATTTTGGTTGTTGTGCTTGACTGCTAGCTTTTTATATATTATTGGCAAATATTTTTTGGTGCATGTTGGTGGCAATAGAGATTACTGTTGAAAATGTTGTTATGAGCGGATTTTTTAATGAACCTATTGATCTTAAGGCTGCACAACTTAAGCTTGAAGGTTCTAAACGTGAAGGGAAACGTTTTCCAGGCTTAGTCTATCATATGGGTGATCCTAAAGCAGCATTTTTGCTTTTCAGTTCTGGCAAATTCGTCTGTACTGGAACTAGAAGTGAAGAAAAAAACATAGCTGCAACAAAAACTTTTTCACAACTACTAAAAACCAAAGGCATCATCTCAGCTGACTGTAGCTATACAAGCAGAATATGTAATCTGACTGCAGTTATCAGATTCATCAATGTATACATTAATATGGAGCAGTTTATGAAACATTTTCATCCAGTTATATTTGAACCTGGAATATTTCCAGGCGCCACATATATTCTACCCAACTCAAATGATACTTTTAATGTCTTTCCCGGCGGCAAAATCACAAGCACAGGCATACCAAACATAGAAACTGTGCGAATCAAAGCAAAAGAATTCTACAATCAACTAATCGAAAAAAACGCTCTTGAATCAATAACCTCACTAGATCCACCAAAACCTATACCCATACAACCAAACAACAATAACAAAAACCCCATCAACTAAATCGCAAATCAACCAAATCACAAATTAATAGACACCTAAAAATGTAAAGACTGCCCAGACGGTAAGATTAATCCAAGGCGCTAATGCTAACCCACAAGTGAAGAATACCACAAACGGAATCGTAGGCGTTGCAAGCACCCCACCTTCAAACAACCCCTCATTTGCCCTTAACACAGCTAAGTATCTGGCTAGATCTGTTTCTGCCTTAACAAACCCCAAAACCTTCCTAACCGGCTTACCATTCTCAATTACTATTGTCTCTAAAGGAAAATACGCAAGATTTCTTTCCAACTCTTTAAGAGATATCTTTCGTGCAGTAAACAAAAGCCGTATCTTCCAAGAGAAAGAAACAACCAACCCCTCAAACAAACTCTTACCAACCAACAAATCTTTAACATTAACCACAAAAACCGCCAACGGATAAACCAAACTCAAAAAAACCGAATTCAAAAACATAACCAAAACCAACGGCAACCCAACCAAAACCGCCCCACCATCAACAAACCCATCACCAAATCCAATTGAGCAAGCTGGGACAGTTAAGCCGACAAATATGAGCGCTTTAACATCTGCTCCACCGAAAAACCCAAAATAAAACAAACCAAACCCCAAAACCAAACTACACCCAAAAGAAAAAACAAACTCCCACACACCAACCAAACCCAAAACTAACCCAACACCACTCAACACACAACCAACAGGATACGCAAAAACCCAAACACGATTAGAAACCTCCCGACACCTAACATCACAAACAGACCCAACACACAACACAACCAACGCAAACACAAACTGCACAAAACCCAACAAACCAAACAACCCAAACAAAACCATCATACCCCACAGCTAGCCCATCAAACCTTCTCGTTAGTCGCTGAATCTTCATCTTCTTCAACTTCACCAGCAACTAGTCTGCGATTAGAACCAACAGCTAAAGCCGAATTAGGCTCAAACCGTTGATTTTGCTTACTCGCCTGCTTAATCGACTGGTCTTGCTGTAGTGGTGATGTTATGGTGTCTTCTTGTGTGCCTAGTTGCATTCTTGTAGGTGGAACTTGGCCTATTGCTACTGAAAGTTTGCCAATGGCTGAAGGCAACCCAACAATTTGTGCCAATTCTGCAGTAGAAAGCACAATAGGATTTCTCTTCCTAAAAACCAAAAACAACCCCAAACCCAAACACAACATTGATGCCAATATAGCAAAATCCACACCAAAACCCTGCAGTGATGTGAGTCTGGTTGGGTTAAATATTCCAAAAACTCCTAACAACAAAACCAAGCTAGCTGGAATAATATACCAGAGCCGACTTAGCAGTGTATTTCTGAGTGTGTGTCGAGATGGTTTTTTGAGTGGTTGTATGGTTGTTTGCTTTCTTTGTTTTTCGAAAATTTTGAAATGGTTCATGAAGGCTGGCAAAGCATTTTTTGTTGTTTGAATTTTCTCAAAAGAGTCGGCGTAAATTCTTATCTGACAGCTAAAAAGACTGCTACGCATTTTAGCTTCTGCATCTTTTATAACCTCTCTAACCCACACATCATCTCTAAACTTCTGTCCACCTCGAACTGTGGATTCTGCTCGTTTGGGTTTTTCGCTGCGATTAAAAGCAACTTCATCTAACACGCTAACTACTTGATCTAAAACTATTCTACTCAAATTTGCTTTAGGATAAATTTTCTTATAAACAAAATTCTGAATACCAACAGCTGCACCTCTATCACCACGCGCAGTAACCTCAACTGCAACATCTAAACCTGCAACGCTAGCCACCAGTCGGTCAACCAAATTATCCTTCGCTTTATCTGAAAAATCACATATCGACAAAGCATAGTTTTTCGCTAACTGCAAATCAGCACAACATAAATACGAAGTTAAAGGCGGCTTAGATGCAATCACTTCAACATTTTGCAAAGCCCGAATAACATTTGTCATCTGCTTTTGGGTCTGCTCATCACAAAACTCAACAAAAAACCTAACCAAACGCCTACCACAAACAACCTCATCCTCACAATCAACAACCAAAAACCTAAAAGCACCATTAACGTTAAACAAAGCCTCTAAAACACCAACAAAATTACCCACCTTCAAATCCGAAACAACCAAAGGCCTAACCTCAACCCAAAAACCCCCAACACCCACAAAACTACCATTACCACAAGACATACCCATCACCAACAATCACACTCAGACTTTAAAAAACAAAAAACTCAACTTACATTAACAAAAGCAACATGCGTAAAAATAAGCAAAAACTATCAATTTGCTTTACTATTTTGAATATAAAAGTGTGTTTAAATCAATTTATTCCACAATTTTGCTTTACTAAATATTAGATAGGTGCTTGATTTATTAGCTGCTTATCCTCTTCTTAACTTACACTCAGGTAGTCGCAATTTTAGCTATCAAGATTTGAATAAACCAGTGTCAAATTAATATATCGCTATCATTTTTTTACTCAGCAGTACCAATTTATGGTAAAATAAATTCTTAACTCCAATGAAGTTTGCGATCAAGAATATACCATGCAGCCATTCCGCCAAGAACTCCAAAAACAACATCACCAGCTGAGTTCACAGCTAGCTCAAGCCCAATCCGAAGTGTATTATAGGGATTGATAAAATAAACAACTCTTTCCATTAATTCCCAACCAACAGTAATTACAGTTAAACAAAATAGTGTCCACTCACCAGTTGCATATTTTCGCTCCGTCTTAAAAGATTCAAAACGATCCATACCAAAATACGAAGCCAATTTACCATAACCATAAACACTAACCCCAACCTTGTAGACCTTTAATGATATTGCGCCAACACCAAAACCGCCTAACGCATGCATAATCCAGTCTAACCCAAAAATGGTATACAAAACCGAACCAGCAATCAAAACCTGCACAACCAACGGAATCTTAGAAATCAACGACAGCCTATAATCCGAAAACACTCCCCTATAAACCGACTTAAACAACTCACTAAAAACTACCCTAACAGGCCTATCAAACTTTTCATTTCTGTTATGGTTGTGGTTTGATTTAGACTTGGTTGTAGTAAAATAGACTGGTAGGCTAACAAGTACAAAGGTGTAAAGGCCTAAGATGCTCCAAAACGCATCATTCGCAACCAAGTTAGTAAAAAACGCAACAAAAGATACGGTTCTAAGTAACTCAGCTAAAGAAGCCCAAAGCAACGGAAGATTCCTATAGAAGAAGTAAGCTGCAAAAGAGCCAAACGGAAGAAAAACAATAAACGCCGAAGGCCAAACTGCCAACCTACCTACTTCACCTTTCATATCTTGCACCAACTAACCAGTTTTAAACACAAAGTGACCAGAGTTTAAAGAAAAATTTCAGCTTTCATAACAAGACTGCATCATAACCATTAGTTCAACGATTACAGCAGATTTAACATAAAAGAAAAATACAAACTTCTATATTATTCTATCAGTTGTCAAAAACAATCAAGTTAGCCTTAATGATTGTTCAGGGTATTTTTGGTATTGCGCAAATCTATAATATTACTTGTCACAATCAAAATTATTTAGGTGTGCTATTCATGGCTGTTTTATCTGTTCGTTTGCTTACACCTTTGCAGAAAGACAGATTTTCTTATGTACCTGCTAATAACATTGGAAGCGCATTATTATGGTTTTGATGAACGGGAAATCAAGTATTTCTTAGGAGGGTTCGTGAATGGAGATGAGTGTTAAATCTGTTGTAAAATCATATGTGAGGCATCATTATGGTAATCTCATTTCTGTTAAAGATCCAAAGTTTGACCCTTATGAGAAGCAATGGGTTGCAGAATTAATATCTGATTACCCACGTATAATTCGTGATGATCGATATCCACAAGAAAGAACACTTAGGTTTCTAACTCTACGAGGATTAGGAACAGTAAAAGTTTCGGAAAATCTTTCTCCAAATAGCATTAATGCTACACCTAGAATTGACCTTGTTGAGAACCTGAATGGGTATCTAAAATTGTGGCAAGAAAGAACAAACAGAGTTATTATCAAAGCATCATCACTTAACTTGGCTAAAACAAATGCTGCCCAAATCTTTCTTGGCAAAATTGGAATAATTATTTCCAGATTAGAACACAAAGACATTATCCGTAATGGTGAAATAGATAACTTTACTAAAAGAGAAGCAACAAAAATCAGACGATATCTAGAGTTACTTGAAGGTTTAGAAATTGTTAAGCGCAATGAAAATGGCTACTCCTATGGAAACATGTACGCCTCACTATGTTATGAAGCCCAAAAACACCAAGTGGATTTGAACACTGCCATTTTATCATACATAATTAAAAATAGATATCCAGCCTTAAAAGAAACATTCGGCATAACTCATCTTGAGTCTATAGTACACATCGACAGCCTATACTATAGACCTGCACTTGAAGCAGATGATCTCATCTACTGGAAATACGAATCATTTGAAGAGCATTGCAATATGCTTTACGGATATAACTCTAAACTAACATTCAAACTACCATACATACTTAACGAATTAGTCAAAACACAAGCATTGAAATGTGAAGATAAATTATATTTTGGAAACCAAGACTTATGGAAAGAAATGAAAGAAAATATCAATACAACTGAATTTACATTACCAAGGGCATAAACTTCTTAGCTGTGAGACATTTCTTATAGTTTTTAATTATATACTAAAGAAGCAATTTTTCGATATTTTCATATTTTTTTATTTTTAGTTTCTAACTGAGTTAAGATTAGTTGGTCATTAATTAGTTAGTTTGGGTCTGTTTTTCGATGTGTGCTTTGTTTTTTAGCCTGCATAGCCGCACATTCCTACGCGAGGTGAATTTACAACTGGTAAATACATGTCTTGGCCACATTTGTGTTTCTTTGCACAATTATCACATAACCAGCCTTGTCCATCATAGATACATTGAACACAAACCTGTGTAGCTGTTTTTCCACATTTTTCACAATTAATTAATGGCGCATCATTTCTAGCCATTAATTGAACCTGATTTTTGTTCCACCAAATTTTTCCTTCTCTATCCTCTAATACCTTTAAGACAAGATTTGTCGTAGTTCCAAAATCATACTCATAACTAAACTCTAAATCTGGCTCAAGAACAGAACTTAAATTGTAATCCATCGATTTGTCAAAGGAAACAAAGAAGAAGTCTTTATCATTATGTGAAACATAACGTGTGCCATTAATTTCAAATGCACTTAGATGCCCACAGCATTCAAGCCAAATGTTTCTAAGAAACCTATCCAAAACTCTAAGCTTAACATCAGCTGCTAACTCGATAATCATCCAGTAATCTGATGCATACTGTCCTTGAACTTCCAAACGAAAAAGCCTCCCACTCTTGTTGTTAATATTTTGCTCTAAAGCTAGCCGCTCTTTGCATTTATCAAAATGACGACGCATAACTAATTTACTAAAAGTGTTGCTACAAAAGCTGCATTTTCCAACAGTAGTTGGCCGCTTCAAAGGACACCAACCCCACACATATACAAAACAAAATAACCACTATAAAGAAATTACCCTCTAACAATACTCCAATAAAAAACGCTACCTAACCAACAGAACAAGCAATAACCAATTCGATTTTAAAAATTCTATTACTACAAAAAATTGATGATAACCCAAATAAAAACCCAACTTAATCAAAACAAAAAAACCCTTCACACACTACCCTCAAACAACTTTTTAATATGCACATTAGCCTTCCTTCAAATGTATTTGCGAATATTTTGGAAAAAATATTGTAAACGAACTTGGTGTCGCTGGCTTGAAAATAAGTCTGTTCTATTATTGCTTTGTTTGGTTGTTAGTTCTTTTTTGAGTGTTTTTCCCTCTCAAGGCTCACCTGATATGGTAAATGTATCTGTTGATGCAGAGCAGATTTGGGTAGATATTTGTGGTTTTGATCCGCTTCTTGACAAATATGGTTACCCATCGGGTAATGGTGATGGCACATTTTATCCTAACGATAAATTTTCTATAACCTACAACGTTAAAATGGCAGAACACGTAACTTTTGATAGCATAGAAGCTGATTATGACCAATCCACATTTACCCTGCTAGATAGTGATGGCTGGGGCGATAAAGTCGGATCTGGCTCCTTTAAAATAGCATCTTCTGCAAATCCAGGCGTATACGATTTTTCCGTTAAAGCCTTTGGAAGTACGTTATTTGATTGTGGCAATGAAAATGCAGCCACATTAACTGTTAGCTCAGGTGGAGTAAACATAGATGCCTACTACACAACCCAATACATACTTAACATTACAGCTAGCAGCCCAGGCTATGGAACAACCACTCCCGCTCCTAACCAATACTGGCACAACAGCGGCACACCAGTCACAGTAACAGCCATTCCATACAGTGGCTATCTTTTCAGTCACTGGCTTTTAGATAATTATTACACAAACCCAAACAACAACCTTACAATAACAATGAACTCCTACCATTCCCTTCAAGCAATTTTCAAACCACAAAACACCACCCAACCCACCAACACAACACAAACAAACCCTACACAAATTAACAATCCACAAATCACCCAACCACTTACAACCCAATCTCTACAATTGTCTTCAGATTTTGAACCAACTCTTTCTAACGTAAAGTTTTCAACCAACGGATTAAAGGCAGATGCAATCGGTCCAGTTTTGCAAATCGATGGCTCTATGTCGGTTAATGCAAGTATGTTTCCATCTGTTTTTGTTTGGTCTGTGGGTTCTTTGCATTCTTATGTTTGGTCTGAGCTTGTTTCTTCAAGCAATTTTGGCCAAAGATACATACTCTCTAAAGTAACCGTAAAGGAGATCTACATGGCTACTGCGGTTGTGCAAGTTGAAGTTGTAGAGTATGATCCACATTTTACCTTAACTTTAGCCTATTCAGTTCCAAACTCCGCTGGATCTTCAAGTTATGAAAAACCGTTTGCGTTAATTTTGCGTTATGATGGAAACGGACCAACCTATAATCTTAATCAACGTGCAATAATCGAAGATTATCTTTGGAGTGGATATGCACAAAAAATTCCCCAAATAGATAGTATGCAGCAAAGCTTTACCAACTTTTCGTTAGCTGACTTTTTTAATCAAACCTCAAAAACCCAATTCATAGCATACGGTATAAACAACCAAACCAACAACCAAATTTTAACAGTAGACGATAAAACCTACACCTGTCAAGATTTTCCAGTTAGTTTTGATTGGCCAGTTAACTCAAACCACACATACAACTGGACCTTACAAATCCCACTAAATGGAAATGTGCTTCTTTTTGAGGTTGAATCTTGCTCTGAATGGTTAGAGTGGCAATTAACCTTAGCCTTCCCACCATCAGGTGCTGAAATTGGCAATGTTTATGCTAATCAAAGCTTAAATCAAGCCTACTTTGAAAGCCAACTTACAAAACAACTCAACTCACCAAACGGAGCACTAACAACAAATCCTTTCACAAACACCATAACAGCCTTATACGCACACAACAAACAAATAGAAAAATTCACACAACCAACAACAGCAAACATGCAGTCCCAACAAATCCTCAAAAACTTAACCACATATCCACTATACTTTGATAACCAAACACGATATGCAAAAACCCAATTCCAACTAGATCCAGATGTAGCTAAACAGGTAATTGCGCAAAACTTCACAACCGCCATCTACTACACAATAAACTTCACAAACACCATCTTTGACCCTACCAGAACCTTTCAAGCTAACTTTACCTGTCCACACCAATATCTAACCAAACAACTCAACATCACCGCAACCAAATACGACCCAACAACACACAACTGGACCATCGACAACTCAATAACAATACACGCAACATTCGATACAGCATTTAACTTCACACAAACCGACATTATGCGTTCAAGCTTTGAAAACCAAACAAACGACCAACCAACCCTACAAATAGCAAACACAGATATCTGCGAATCAGCCCCACAAACCTTCACCAACAACGGCCAAATAATAGATACCATAAACCAAACCAGCCCACTATACTACAACCTAAACATATCAGCCACACAAAACAACAAAACCACCACACTACACAAAACAGTACAAATTAACTTCCAAAACAACCAACCATACCAAACCACCATAAACCTAGATCCCAACTCGCCACTCCAAATCAACCTCACAGAAGATAATAACCAAAATGCAAAACTAACCCTAAACGCACCACCCCAACTAGGCGGCTTAACACACATCTCCATCTATCACCTAACCACAACAACACCAACCAACCCTCAACAACAAAATACACTTCCGGACTCAGCTAATCTTAGGCTGATTAAAACAGAAAACTTTTCGATACCTCAAACACAAATAA